>CAZSPL010000037.1:0-23145 GCA_964608735.1 uncultured Planctomycetota bacterium
GGTTGCGGGTAAGTTCCCACCATCCATTTTTAAACGCCGCATAATCCGAGCCGCCCATCGCGCCGACATACCTTACCGATGTCGCATAGAACAGCCACTGCTTTATCCATAGCTGCTCGATATACTCGTCGAACGGATTCTCCTTGTCCGCGATGCCCGCACCCCAAGCCTTCCCGAGAAGCTGCGTCGCGCAAAGAACCATGTCGTCAGCCTCGGCGACGGAGCTGTCCATCTCGCCGAAGCGCCCGGCTATCCAGTCGGTCGAGTGACACGCGCGGCATGTCTTTGTCATCGAAGCCCTGCGCGCCGACATCGTCGATTCATCGATAAGAAACTCCGATGCCAATCCCCCGCTGAACGTCGTCGGCATCGGAAGCCCGTCCGCGTTCTTTATCATATATGTCCGACCGTCCTTCGGCTGCGGATGAGAATAAATCACGCCGAATATCCTTACCCACAAACGCTCGCCGAAATCGTGCGTACGCTGTTGAATGACCGACCCATCCGGCGATGCAATCATCGCGTTATGGCATGCCGCGCATGTGGGCGCATGAAAATCGGCCCCGGCTTTCCACGGCACTTCTTCCCAGTTGTAGGAATCATCCGTCGCCGAAAAAATGTTCCCGTGTTTGCTTTCCTTGTATACATTATACGCCGGTACATCCGGTTCGAGGTGGCATTGCCCGCAGGTGTACGGCTTCCGCGCCGCCTTGATGGAGAACTCGTGCCGCTGATGACACGCGCTGCATGCGCCGAGGCTGCCGTCGGGGTTCATCCGCCCCACTCCCTGGTTGGGCCAGTTGGTGAGCTTCGGCACTTCGACATCGCCGAACGACGTGGCCACCGTGTGCATCCCCTCGACCTTCACATCCGTCCCATGGCAGTTGTAGCATGTCTGGTTCAACGTATGCTGAAGCGAATCCCCCGGCACGACGCGGCCATCCTCGACCGACGCGCTCGCGGTGAGTGTCTTGACCAGCGCGTCGAATACCGCGTTCTCGGTGAGGATATTCAGCGCCTCGGATTTCTTGGTGCCGGAATACTGCGATACTTCCACCGGGTGGCAGGTGGCGCAGTCGTTGGGGGATACCACCACGTTTATGTTGTATCCGAAATGGCTGAAATTGTCGGTGTGCGCCGATGCATTCAGCCCGTGGCATTCGAAACATCCCACCGCCGTTGACAGGAATTCGTCGGGGACATTGTCGGACGACATCCTCCTCTCGTCGGACGGCCTCGCCATCGAGTCGGCGGGGGTGACCATGGAGTGGCGGCTGCGCTGCCAGTCCGCGACGATGCCCGGATGCAATGTCGAGTGGCAGTTGAGGCAGGCGGATGTCGCGTCGCTCACCGCGGCTTGCGGCGACTGGCTTTCCGATGCATTTACGGCATTGCTGGCATTTACGGAGATGAAAAGAAATGCAAGGCATACGATGATAGCGGGGATGGCAACGATGCGTTTCCTCATGGCTATCCTCCGGTGCGAGTTGTTCGGTAGCGTAATTATAACTGGTGGAGGGGAATATTTCCGATGTTTAACAGTAATCCTTTTATAAGGGAAATACTCTTGAAGCCCGAGCCCCGACCGTCAGGGAGGGGACACCGCATGGAAGCACAAACCACAAACAAGATAAGACACGGGCAAGCTTCAAGCAAGGTGGCAGTGTGATGAGGATTGGGAGACGCTTGTCCGTGCCACACGGGCTTTCTTTTATGAATCGAGGACACGGGTAAGCTCGAAGACTCGCGTACCCGTGGCATTAGGAGTTGCGTGCACGTGGCATTAGGTTGTCCGTGACCGGCAGCATTCCTTCCCTATTCCCTATCCTCTAATATCTCCAATGGCGTTGGGCTTTCGCCCTTAATCATTCTAATAGCTGCTAACGTGAGGCCCTGCGATTCGGGGGATTGCTCTTTCAGAAGCGCTTCGAGGGCTAGAAGTGCCCTGGTCGATGCTTCGCCAAAGGAACCGAGAGAATAAGCCGCTGTCTCCTGAACCCGAGGTGATTTATCATTCAAGGTTTCAATCAAGGCATCGATTATCTCAGGGCTCGGGCCGATCCACCCGAGCGCGTGGGCGGTATGGTATCGCGTTTCAATATTGTCAACGCGGAGAAGCGGTATCAATTCGGGCGCATATATGATTGCATCATGGCGGAACGACTCCAGAATCCACACAGCGCGCGTTCTGACTTGCATCGGGCTTTCTGTCATCATCCAGTTCCCCAGTTCCGTTGTATCATCGAGCAGCCCGGCGACGCCGTCGAGCATCGCGCGGTTTTTATACTCCCTCGGGACGCATCCTATAGCCGTGAGTGCCTGAGATCTTATACCGGGTTCCTCATCCTTAAGCGCACCAATAAGGGCGCTCTCAATTTCCGGCCCGGGTTGAAAAACATGGCAGACGAGATTGAGCGCGGCAAGCTCTTCATTGCCGCCGCCTTCGATGAATTCAGCCAGCTTCGGCGTAATCGATTTCGGCACCTTGGGCAGTTCATCCAATGCCACAAGCGATGCGACCTGAATATCCTCATTTTCGCTGTCAAGCAGCTTTATGAGACTACTGACAGCATCGACCGAAAATGGGGTTAGACCGTTCACCGCTTCAATGGCGGCGAGCACGACACCGGGGTCGGGGTCATCGAGAGCATTGTAGATTGTGGGCAGTATCAGGGGTACCGCCGGGTGTTGCGAGATCAGCCTTTGAATATCTTCATCGGTTTCGGAACTGCAATCCATGGTCTGCGGGTATGCGACATCGACAAGATACGGCAGCGACGCGATTGCCGCTTTCCGGACAACGGCATCATCATCATTCGCATATTTCAGAAAATCCGGGGCGGTATCTTCATCCAGCACAAAATGGGTCACATTGTCTTGCGCGGCCAATGTTCCGAGCGCCGCTGCGCGCACGATGTTGGAATCGTCCTGTTCGATTATTTCAAGCAGTTTGTCGAATAATTCGGGATGTGGTTCGTATGTGAACTCACTCAATGCCGTGATGGCGTCGGCACGGATTTGAGGATTCTCGTCGGTAATCTTGGCTTCCAGTTCTTCGAATGTGGGGGGATGCTCGCGTGCATTCCTCTGTTCCTCAAGTTGAGGGAATCTCTCGTCAAGATAAGATTCATCTGATTCTTTCTTTATTTCCCGGCATCCGGATGAAGAAAATACCAGGACAGTAAAGAAAAGGAGGTAGATGTAATTGAACCTACGCATGTTATTCCCTCATTGTGATTTCATTTACATTGCTCACACTAAAGTGTGAGGTACCCATTAAGAAAATTAGACTAAGCCCGAGCCCCGACCGTTAGGGAGGGGACACCGCATAGAAGCTCGAATCACGAGCAGTTTAAGACACGGGCAAGCTTCAAGCAAGGTGGCAGTGTGATGAGGATTGGGAGACGCTTGTCCGTGCCACACGGGCTTTCTTTTATGAATCGAGGACACGGGTAAGCTCGAAGACTCGCGTACCCGTGGCATTAGGAGTTGCGTGCACGTGGCATTAGGAGTTACGTACCCGTGGCATTAGGAGTTACGTACCCGTGGCACCAAGGCAATTTCCGTGCCCGTGGACCAGGAGTTATGTGACTGTGGCACCAGGCGCAAAACCGGATGTTTATTAAAAAATATTCCCCGACCAGTCGGGCTCGTTGTCGGCGTAATCCGGCTCTTTGGTAAGGTTGTACCAGAACTCACCGTCGACGGAAACGACATAGATATCCGATTCGGCGCCCATATCGTTGAGGTAATGCGTGAATGCGACCATCGTGCCGTCTGGCGACCATGTCGGCTGCACATCAACCTCCGGGAAATATGTAAGCCTCGTTTCTTCTTCGGCGACGAGGTCCATCACATATATATCGGTGTCGTTCTCGCGCGTCGATGAATAGGCCACTTTCGTACCGTCGGGACTGTATGTGCCGTTTATTTCCGAGCCGAATGTCGATATCTGCTTGAGGTTCTCCCACGACGGGTAATCGACCTCGTAGATAAACACGCCGATCCCGCTCCCGGTGAAAAGCAGCTTCGCCTCGTCGCCGCGGAATTCGGGATAGTAGTAGTCGGTGATGTAATAGCTCTGCGGCGGGACATCCAGCGTCGGGCCGCCGTCAACAGGCTTGTATGCCATATGAAAAAGGATGATGTCGAGGCATTCGGCAAAGTGCGAGTCGAATATCGCCAGCCCGCTTGGCGACCAGTCCGGGTCGAGGGCCTCGCATTCATCGGTAATCTTCTCCACCGCGGGACTGTCGATGTCGTACACATACAACTCGCACTCCACGTGCGGCGGGCCCGGCTGCGCGTCGCGATCGCTCGTGAACAAAATCTTCCTCTCGGTATGGCTGAAATCGGGCGATATATCGCTGCTCGTGTCGAACGTCAACTGCGTGACATCGGTGCCGTCGGGATTCATCATGAAAATATCCTCGTTGCCGGTACGGTCGGAGACGAATGTAATCCTGTCGAGATACTCCGGCTCGCTCACGAGGATATCGGCATAGTCATAGAGCCACCATCCCGGCGCGTTCGGGGAGTAGGCGCTTATGAGCACGCGGTAAACCCCCGGCTCGGGAAGCATGTTGTTTACCAATTCGCCCGACCAGGTGTCCCCCGATGTATTCGCAAGGCTTATGACTTCGCCCATGATTTCCGTCGCGTCGATGGTCACCTCGCTTACGTCATCCTGCCAGTCATGCACGGTAACGCTGAGCGTTGCGGCGTCGAACAGCTTCGCGATGGCGCCGTCCTGGTCGAAGTCGATTATCTCGTAGGGCTCCTTGCAATGCCCGGGCCATGACGCGTCGACCGCGTAATCGAACCCGCCCCAGTTCATCGGTTTGGGAAGCCTGAACAGCACCTGCTGAGTGTCGGTCTCATAGCTGTTGAAAGCCCGCTGGTAATCGTTTGTCTCGAACGCGATGAACGGGTTGATGTCCTTCGGGTCGGAGTCGTCATAGAGCTTCGTGTAATCGTCGGCGTTGACTATATCATGCCCGGTGTTGTTGGCGATGAGGATGCCCCGCACGTCGTAGCCGGTAAGGTTGGTCGGATTTTTCAGAATGGTGTCGACATCCATGATGCGTGTTATGGGATTGAATGAATGCACCACGAACTCGATACAGCCGTAGCAGTTCGGCGGGGTGAGGAATCCCTTCACGTTATAATGCGCCGCCACGCTTCTGAGCAGCTCGACATCCATCGCGAGATTCTCGATATCCGGCACCACGCGGACATAATCGAGAAGCATGTGCGATGACTCGGCCTCGCGCATCGCGGGGGACGCCGGATTATCCGCCGGCGCGCCCGGCCCGGAGCATCCCGCGCAAAGCAGGATGAGCGTCAGGGCGAGGAAGGAATATTTCGACAAAAGCCTGGGATTGAACATCTAAGTACCTCCCGGGAATGCAGGTTATTCTTCGCGGATGTTCATCGTCTGGTCGATGACGTATGTGGGGGAATCCCTTGGCGCGCCCTTGAGCGTGTTCGGTATCGCCTTGATCACGAACCCGCTCGATGAAATTTCCATCACGAGGTCGAACATGGGCACCATGGGGACCCTGTCGGTGGCTTTGGCGTTGTAGCCCGTACCGTATGTCTGAGTGATGAGCTGTTCTATCGTCGGGATATATTTCTGCCGCATGCTGTATTCCGTCGCCTGGAACGAAGCGAGGTTGAGAAGCGTGCTCCTCAGCGTGGCGAGCTGCACGCCCCCCTTGATAGTGTCGGGCTTGTAATTCGTGCCGACACCGGCGGCGCCGGTATAGAAACGCAGGCCGCCCATTGCCAGGATGCAAACGATTACCGCCGCTATCAGGATTCCGAGCATGGTGAATCCGCGCTGACTGCGATATGACAGGACCATGAGGCACCTCCGGCGTGGAAAGATTCCCTCTAACGTCCATCTTTAATTATATCACATGAGAAAAAATCCGTGGAATGCCTGAATTACCGAACCGGGCAGGGGAAATAGTCATCTAAGTCAAATGATGATATTATATCCCGCCGGAGGGCAAAGCATGACAAAAACAGAGAATCCGCCCGAAGAAGAGAAGAAAGAACCGGAGGACGGCGATAAATCGAAGTGGCTGCGCGAGCTCGTACGGGACCTGCTGCTGCTGGTGGTTTTCGTGTTCGCATTCAGGGCCGTGGTGGCCGAGGCAAACTGGATACCGACGAGCTCGATGGTACCCACCCTCGCCGAGAACGACAAGATAATCGTCGATAAGATAAGCCTGAACTGGCGCGATATCCAGAGGGGGGATATCATCACGTTCTTCCCTCCCGAAGATTCGGGCATTCCGCTGGAAGGCAGGAAAGTGCGCTTCATCAAGCGCGTCATCGGGCTTCCGGGGGAAACCGTGGAAGTACGCCGGCAGGACGGGGTGTATGTGAACGGCGAGAAGCTGTATGAGCCCTATGTCCGGGGCTACCCGGCCAGGAATTCGCTGCCGAACTACACCTGGGGCCCTGAAGTGGTGCCGCCCGATCACTATTTCCTCCTCGGCGACAACCGCAACGGCTCGCAGGACTCGCATGTGTGGGACGACCCGTGGCTGCCGGAGAAGAACATCATCGGCCGCGCGGTTTTCCGCTACTGGCCGCTGCTTCGCGTCGGGGGCATCGAGGACAGGGAATTCCTCGGGCATTACTTCGTTCGGGACAAGTATCTCGATGACGAAACCGGTTCCTGACCGGGGCGGGGAATAGTTTTCGATTACGTTAAAACGAGCCGGGCCGATTCCGCGCCCGGCTTTATCTATAATAATATAATGAAAATCATGGTGTGGACGGCATTGCTGTATGCTTGATTTGATGCGACTTACAAGCGAACACGGTGAGCGCCGCCGTGAGATTATTCATATGAAATACGCAAAACCGTATTTGTGGCGGGCTTAATAGTATCTAAATTGTGTAGCAGAACAAGCCAAGGACTTGGAGGTACAGACGCAGTATCAATGCTTGTTATAACCGACTGGCGTATGCCCGGATAACATAGAGTTGTGCACTGCAATCAAAGTATCCTATTCAAAGTTTCAATCCATTAGGAGGTTAGTATGACAAGGAGTATCATCCTATCTCTCGTTCTCACGCTATTCCTGTTGTTCGCAATTTCCTGTTCGGGCAACGGTGGGAACGTAATTACCCCGGCTCCCGCGCATGAGACGCTCGTGAACAGCACGGGCGGCACGGTGTGCCAGGGGCTGTGGCAGTTCACAGTATCCAAGGACGGTTCCGTGGACATCACCCAGCTGAGGAACGCTGATAAAATCATCAACGTTATCGGCTTCATGGAGCCTCCCGCTCTCAGTTTAATGAACCTTGACTGGGACGCCCTCGACATCGATTTCGACAACGGCACGATTGATGTGGGCGTTATCCTGACTCACCCGATTCCGGGTGACGACGTATTCACGGGCTTTGATGTCCGCGGCGTCTGCTTCGGCCCGAGGGTTTCCAACGCCGATGGTCTCACCATCGTACCGAGCCCCGAGTTCTTCAGCGGGGTTCCGTTCGGTTACCAGGACGGCCTTCTTGGCGCGCCGGACAGCTATGCCAACTATGAAGGTCTGGCCGGTTACAAGTATTACTGCGATGGTCTCGGCCCCGATGACGATATGGCTGAGTTCTTCATTGATACCGACAACCTGGCGAACAGGGGCAGCTATGGCGCCGGCGCCACCAACCAGAGGAACTACCACCTCGAGTGGAATTCCGTCGACTTGGATTTCCTCGTCTTCAACTATGCCATCTATGCCAACTACAACTGGCCTGTTGGAGATGCGCCGATCGATCTCGAAGATTTCGACATCACCACCGCGAACAGCGCCGAGGCTTTCTGCGCAAGCTTCACGGTTCTTGATGGCGGCTTCTATTATGCCGACGGTTCCGGCGGCGGCGAGATCAGCCTGCAGGTTGAAATCTGGGACTGGCAGGGAGACATCACCGATGTAACCCTCGAAAGCCCCGCTCTCGGAATTACGGAAACAGCTTACAGCTCCTATGTTGGAGCCGGGGGCACCGCGTATTCGAACATTTGGGAGTTCGACAACATCGCGGGATACCCAACCAGCAACGGCGAAGTAGACCTCATAGTGAGGGCCTACGATGTCACCACATTCGGCGCCGCCTGGTTCCTCGACCTGCTCCCGACGGACAACGTCATGTATGACGAGCAGCTCTTCAATGCCTTCACGCTTCCGGTCATCGTCACCGAGTGCCCGGCACCCACATGTGAATCGACCGATCCACCGGGTGGGACCGGCGTGCTCGACGATGTCACCTTTTACTGCACCGGACTCGTCGAGGGCTCGAGCCTTGCCATTAAGCTGACTGACGGCGTAACCGACTATGTCGGGACCGATGTGCAGTTCGTCAGCGCCACCGAGATGACTGCCGACTTCGATCTCACCGGCGCGGCCACAGGCTCTCTTGACATCGAAATCACCAACGGATGTGGTTCTGTCGGCGTAGGCCCCGCCACATTCGCGGTAGCCACGATTGTACACCACAGCACTGCTCCTCCGGGGTCCGGATTCATCGACATCGGAACCCATGTCGGTACCGGCAACACCACCCTTGATCTCGCCGTACAGCCTGACAGCGAAGAGGTTTACGTCGTGGTCGACGGCGGAAGCTGGTCTCCCGACGCGACCGACCCGAACGACGGCACGTCGCACCTGTTCAGCGCGGACCTGACAGCTGAATTGGGCGTTATCGACCTATGGGTCTATAACCCGACAGCATACCCCCATAGCCGCGCGGAATATAAGGATGTCGAGATTGCTACAGGAACGAACTCGACCGGCGGTGAGGGCATATCGATGATCCTGTGGCCCGCATGGAACTGGTATTGCGACAGGGCCCAGTATACCGATGGTGTCAACACAACCAATGGCGGCGGTACCGGCTACGTCGGATACGGCCAGCCTGACGTGCCGATGGATGCCGTCAACTGGGGTGGCGCGGGCGCCAACCTCGGTTCGTCATCTTTCCATGCGTTCTATTACTACGGCTCGACCGACTACCGCGTTGTCTGCTCGTGCACCAGCACCTATACAACCTACAACTCCCTTGGCCTCGCCAACCCCAGCACCTATAACTTCGACAACGTTTATGACACTCCGTCCAACTTCATCAGCCTTGCCGGCGGCCCGAATAACGGCGTCCTCTGGGGGCTGTTCGAGAATGCCAGCTTCATCCGCCCCTACAACAGCACCATCACGGGCTGGGGCGCAGGCACGGCCTTCGGAACAAGCGCTGACGTCGTGAATCCGGTCGATATAACAATGGATAAAAGCACCGGTATCCTGTACGTCCTCGATTCACCGAGTGGAACGGACTACAGAATCACCGGGTGGGATCCCTCGACCCAGTCTATTGTTGCCGGTTCCGGCCCATTGTCTGATGCTTCAGGCGTACCTTACGCCCTTGATTACTCTGAGACGGGCGACTGCATGTATGTCCTGTTCGATGACAATACCATCTCCGTCTACAAGGACATCGCCAACACCTAAAGCTTCAGAGCAGAGAATTTTTAAGCCCCCCGTGTACGGGGGGCTTTTTTAATACATGAAAGTTCCGGGTGCCCGGAAGGGGGGGAGCCGGGAGTATTAAGCCTGATTAAAAGAGCATCTAATTAAATACTTGAGCATGAAGTCTCTTTATGCTTAAGGCGGCGATAACCCCAAGGAGGCTGCAGATGAAATGTTTTCTGGGCCATGTTGCTCTTATACTGATGCTGGCAATCCTTATTTTCTCGGGATGTTCCGGCGGCGCGGGTATCGCCCCCGCTCCCGTGGAGGAACCTGCCAAGCAAGCTGATGAACAGACCGGCACCACCGGTATATGGGGTATGTTCGAGGTGGGCGTCGATGTCAACGCCGGCAAGGTGGAACTGACAAGGTTGAGAGAGGCCGACCTCGCGCTCAACGTGCTCGGTTTCATGGAGCCGCCGGCGCTCGTGAACATGACGATAGACTTCGATACCCTTCAGATAGTAGAGGAAGAGAATTACATCGGTGTCGATGTCATCCTGAAGCATCCTTTCGTAACGGAAGAACACGTCTTCAACGGTTTTGACGTCAAGGGCATCGTGTTCGGCCCGTGGCTCGGCAATGCCGACGGGCTGACAAGGTATTTCAATCCCAATGAATTCACCGGCACGCCGTTCGGATACCAGGACGGCCTGCTCGGAGCGCCCGATGCATTCGCCGGTTACTCACAGGAGTTCAACGGCTACAAGTATTTTGCCAACGGCATCGACATAACCGAAACGGTCGCCGAATATTACGCCGACCCGGACAACCTCGCCAACCGCGGGATGTTCTCCGAAGGTGGGCAAATCAAGCGGCACTATGACTTGTATTTCGGCGGCACGGGCTTCTCGGATTTCTTCGTATTCAACTACGCGATATTCGCGTCCTATAACTGGCCGGACGGCGATCCGCCTTTCTCGCTGGAAGATTTCGATGTGAGCACCGCCAACCAGGCCGACCCGGTGTTCGCCGATGTGGTCGAGACCGCCAATAACCTCTATTTCAATCCTGACACCAGCGTCGGCGGCGGCGGTATCACCCTCGACGTGACCATCTTCGACTGGGACAAGCCGCTGAATCCCGAGACCCTCTCCATTATGGCCCCCGGGGTGATAAATCCCACGGCCGCGACATTCGTCAGCGATGACGATGCCAACCGGCGGACATACCATGTCGTGGCGACCGGCGTGCCCCTTACCAGCGCCGACCTTGATATCATCATATCGGCCACGACGGAGAAGACATACGGCCAGTGTTATTTCCTTGACCTGATGCCATCCTCGCATCCGCTCTTCGATGAGCCGATCGAGGCGCAGTTCCTTTACAAGGCCGCGGTAGCCGAGACCGGCACCGGAAGCTGGCCTATTATCGACCCGATGGATACAACGACCGCGGCCGGCTGGACCGTGGAAAACACGAGCTACCACACGGCCGGCATGGAGTGGGGCCAGGCGGGCACCGAGTGGCAAGCCAACGGAGCGGGCGGAGTATCCATGAACTACCAGGATTACATGGAGACATACCTCGTGTCGCCGGTCTACACCGTCCCCGCGAGCGGCCAGTTCAGCGTGCTATTGACGCACAAGTACAGCACCGAATCGTGCTGCGACGACGGCAACATCTATGTGCGCTACGAAGGTCAGGCGTGGAATCCCACTCCCATCAACCCGGCCCGCTTCGCGGACCTGAGCGCCGGGTTCCCGGCAACTTATCTCACCGAGACATTCCAGGTGAACCTCACGCCCGACGAGAATTTCCAGATCGGTTTCTGCTTCTACTCCGATTACAGCGTCGTCTATCCCGGGTGGTTCATCGACCATATGGTCCTCACCGAGAACCGCGCGCCGATAGTGGGCGATGTCACCGGTGAGTCGGATGTGAGCGCCTACGGGGTAGAGACCTACTCGGTGAGCGCGAGCGATCCGGATTCGGATAACCTGACGTACGCATGGGAAATCGGTGACGACATCCCCGCGGCGTATGACGACGGGCCCGGCAACGGCGACGGCACCATCGACATCGACTGGCAGGCGAACGGCACATCCACCGTCGACTGCAAGGTCACGGACGACGGTGAGCCGAGCCTTACGACATACTCACCCAACCCGCTGCAAGTCACCGTTTTTGTGACCCCGAACAACACCGGGCCATATGAAGATTTCGACACCTGGCCCCCTTCGGGATGGACATTCACCGACTATTCCACCTATCTGACAGGAAGCTACTGGGGGCAGACGAACGCCATGTCGGTGAACTGCCTCGATGCCGACGCGACGGGCGGTTCATGCTACGGCACCTACTGGTTCGAGGAAGCCCGCTGGAATAACGTGGTCATCCCGAATTCATCGAATGCCATCCTCAAGCTGACGCATACCATCTGGGCTGAAGGCTATGATACAAGCCTCTACTGCTACGACGGCGGGATGCTCTTCATCGACGATACCCTCATCACGAGCGCAGACTTCCTCTCAGGCTACGAAAACTCCCGCTACATCTACTCAAGCTATTCCTGGTGTGGTAACTCTTATCTGCCGACCTGGCCCGGAGACACGAGCTATTATGTCTGGTCGTACAAGTATCCCGACGATACCACCTGGATGAACGGCTTCGCGACGACGATAATGGATATCTCATCCTATGCCGACGGCGGCCCGCATGATATAGGCCTCATCTTCCATGCCGACGGCTCCGTGAGCTGTGAAGGCGGAAGCAACTATCATACGTGGCTTATCGACAAAGTCGAGATATTCTATGATTAGCGGCTGAGCCCTTTGCAAATTTTATAACCCGCCCACGGGCGGGTTTTTCTTATCCCCGGGCGAACTCGAATTAACCGCGCGCGGCGTTAAGATGATTTAATAAATGCGCATCCAAGTAAATGTGATGATGGGCCGAAGGAAAGGGCTTTCGATTTACGGCTGCCAAAAATGTTAGGAGGTCGTATAGATGAAACGCAACTGCTGTATAGCTATTCTCCTATTTTTAATGATGTTGTCCATGCTCGCCGGTTGCTCCGGCGGCGGCGACCCCGTGGCTTCACCGCCCCCGCAGGAGCCCGCGGCAAGGGCCGACGCGCATAACGGTACCACCGGATTGTGGGGTTCCTACGAGGTTTCGGTGGATCTCAACACCGGGGGCGTGGACCTCGTAAAGCTTCGCGAAGCCGATTTGGCGCTGAATGTGCTCGGGTTCATGGAGCCCCCGGCTCTCCTGAACATGACCATCGACTTCGACAGTCTCCAGATCGACGATGTTAACGAATACATCGGGGTCGATGTCATCCTGAAGCACCCGTTCGTCACCCCCGATGCCGTGTTCAACGGTTTCGACGTCAAGGGCATCGTGTTCGGCCCATGGCTCGGCAACGCCGACGGTTTGACGAGGTATTTCAATCCCGATGATTTCACCGGCACGCCGTTCGGATACCAGGACGGCCTGCTCGGCGCGCCCGATGGATACGCGAATTATGACAAGGCCTACAACGGTTTCAAATATTTCGCGAACGGCATCGGCATCGATGAAACGGTCGCCGAGTATTATGCCGACCCGGACAACCTCGCCAACCGAGGCATGTTCTCCGAAGGGGGCGAGATAACAAGGCATTACGACCTGTACTTCGGCGGCGATTACTCGGATTTCTTCGTGTTCAACTATGCGATATTCGCATCGTATAACTGGCCCGAGGGAGACCCGCCGTTCTCGCTGGAGGATTTCGATGTCAGCACCGCGAACCAGGCGGAGCCGGTGTACGCGGATTTTGTCGAGAATTCAAACACCCTCTACTATAACCCTGAGACGGAAACGGGCGGAGGGAATATAGACCTCGATATCACTATTTTCGACTGGGACAAGCCGGTCGGCCCGGAGACCGTTTCCATCGAGGCTCCCGGCGTGATCGTTTCCACGCCGGCGACATTTGTGATGGAAGAGGACGCCAACAGGCGATCGTACCATGTGGCAGCGGGAGGCGTACCGGTCACCACGACGCATCTCGACATTATTGTCTCGGTGACGACCGAAAAGACATATGGCGCGTGCTATTTCCTCGACCTTATGCCGTCCTCGCATCCGCTCTTCGACGAACCCATCGTGACGCAATTCGTCTACGCGGCCACCGTCGAGGAAGGCGCCGGCAACTGGCCATATGTCGACCCGATGGATACAACCACCGAAGACCAGTGGACCGTGCAAAATCTCGCGTATCACACCGCGCCGATCACATGGACCCAGGTGGGCACCGAATGGCAGTCCAACGGGGGCGCCGGGCATAGCGGATATTATGCGAACTACATGGATACATACCTGATATCACCCCTGATTACCGCGCCGGCGAGCGGCGCTGTGAACATGGTGATTACTCACGCATACTACACCGAAAACAGCTACGATTACTGCCATATCAGGTATCGCTATGAAGGCGGGGCGTGGCAGCAGTTTGCCCCCGGCTCGACCAACCTCTGTGGAATGAGCCCCGGATGGCCGAACTGGGCAATTCAAACCTTTGAGACAAACCTTACGCCGGGCCAGAATTTCCAGGTCGGGTTCAATTTCTACAGTGAATACCTCGTCTACACATATCCCGGCTGGTTCATCGATCACCTGGTGCTTACCAGCAACCACACGCCGACATGCGGCCCGGTCTCGGGTGAACCCGTCATAAGCGATTTCGGCGTGGAGACGTATTCCGTAAGCGCTAACGATCCTGATGGGGACAATATCACCTATGCGTGGGAAATGGGTGACGATGTTCCCCCGGCGTACGACGACGGCCCGGGCAACGGTGACGGCACCATCGACATCGACTGGCAGACGAACGGCCTCTATATTGTCGACTGCAAAGTCACCGATGACGGCGACCCTAACCTGCTCGCCGTTTCGAGCCAGCCGCTCAGCGTTTCGGTTCATTATGACGCACCGGGGCAGTCCTGCACTTACAAGGATGGAGCCCCTGAGTATGTCGCTTATTATGGAGCCGACAGCGCGACTGCCATCTGGGAAGACATGTGCATGATGAGTGA
Organism: uncultured Planctomycetota bacterium; assembly: GCA_964608735.1. Classification (GTDB taxonomy): domain Bacteria; phylum JAJVIF01; class JAJVIF01; order JAPKYR01; family CAZSPL01; genus CAZSPL01. The sequence goes on from CAZSPL010000037.1 coordinate 14,558, forward strand.
CGGTTACATCATCGTGCAGGACCAGGCAACCACCGGCTTATGGCGCGTACCGAGTTACGGCTCGACCGCATGGACGGGGACCGCGATTACCGGCTATACGGGGACAAATTTGATCACGCAGTTGGAAGCTGATTCATCCGACAGCATCGCGATTGCATACGACGGCAGCGCCACCATCGACATCTACAACTACAGCGGCGCTACAGTATCGTTCGCCCAGTCGATTGCGGCGCCCGCGAATGTGCTCGCCATGGCCTTTGACGGCAGCGACAACCTGTGGGTGCTTGTCGACAATGCGAACCGCGAGATGCACCGGTATAACGCGGGAACATTCACGCACAATACCGGCTCCACGTTCAACACTTCCACCCATGTCCAAGGCTGGGTGTGGGATTTCGTCATCGATGTATACGACGGCTATTTCTACATCCTGCACGAGGATAACGGCACCGGCATCACGCGCGGCATCGTTACCAAGTACAATGCCTCGGGAGTTTATCAGACGCAGTTGTTGAATGTATTCCCCTATGCGATTTACGATTACCAGACCGTCGGCGAACTCGATCCGGGCGAGGCCGAAATAATGATGGATAACTCCGACAGCGACTACTCATCCTGCAGGCTGGTGGTTATCTCCGATTACTACGATGCAGCCGAAACACACGCGACGCAGGTCGTTCGTCTCAAGGCGCTCGACCTGACGGAGATCGGCACGCCATGGCATGGCTACTCGTGGGGTGCGACTTGCGGCGTGGTATCCTCGATCACCGATCCCGGGGATCCCGATTTCACCGGGGTGATATACGCCGGCGAGTCGGCTGATGATGACTACATAGATTATTACGTACTGCCCGGCTCCGGGTGGTGGTAATCCACACATCGCACCTGGTATTCCGAATCAAACAACCCGCCTTACGGCGGGTTTTTCATACGGTGCCAGGCGTGGTGCCAGGCGTACTTGTCATTTTCCCCATAATCCGCCGCTGGATATATTGTCTACGGATTCATCCGGTGCCTTGACGAGGACGACCGCGTTGGGAATCGCCCGCGACGGCGCCGGCACATTCACGCCGTCGACCCACATCCCCGACGACCCGCCGCCGTCGAGACCTATCGCCGAGCGCACATTGAGATCAGACAACAATTCCCCGAGCTGCGCGAATGTCAGCGCCGCGCCGCGCGTGCATACGAAGAGGATCTCATTATTCCATGTGAGGCATAAACACGAGCGGGTTGTCGGAGCGAGAACATTCGACGAGAATGCGTATTCATCGGCGAAATCGCGCGGCTTGCCGTCGTCGAAGAACATCGGCCCGCCCGTAAGCATATGCCGTATCGTACCCTTCTCACCGTCGAAATCGAATATGGTGCCCACGCCGAGGCCGTCGACGAAACGCTTCGACGCCGATTTCCATGCCCCGCGAAAAGTGATGACGAACCCGTTTTCGGGGATCGATGTGCCGCCGGATGTCGTGCGTCCGATTACGACGCCGTTATCCACCTGTATCTCGATCGCGTCCCCCGCTGGTGTGGTATCGCCCCAGAAACGGTTGTAGATGTGCACCGCGTCGGTCATCCCGCCCGGCGGGACATTCATCGCGTGAATCAGTATCGGCTCGTAATAGTCGCCCGGATTGAGGAACGCGTCGATCGTTGTGACGCGTAGCGATGTCTCGCCGTCGCCGTCGACGATGAAGCATCCGCGGTTGAAATCGGAATGCGAAAGCAGCGCGCCGTTGATTATCAACTCGCCGACCGGAAGCTTGCGCCCGGCGGTATCGAAGAAGAACCCGCCGTTTATCGCGGCGATGGCGCCTTCCTTTCGCGCGATGTCGGCGAGTATCGCGCTGCTTTTAATCTGCCCGCCTTCGAGCGCGGGGCGTATTTCTATGCTCTTGTCGTCGAGGCGTATTTTCACCACGTGGAGGATGACTTCGGCACCGGACGCGGTATTCCTCTTGTATTTAATGTACCGCGTTGATGGGTCGACGAGTATTTTTTCGGCAAGGATGCCGTCCCGCGTGGACAGCGATGATGCGGGCATCGGCAGCAGGAGTAATATCGCAAGGAGCAGGAATACCACCGCGGATATCATCCGCATGGCCGGTACCGGGAATATGTTTTTTATATTTCTCAAATCCTCTTCTTGTGGTGCGGGCGTCCCGCCTGCATGTCTGGTGCCACGGGTACGCGAGTCTTCGAGCTTACCCGTGTCTTTCGGCCGCTTGCTGACGTTCGCGGTTCTGTATAAGATGTCCCCTCCCTGACGGTCGGGGCTCGGGCTCTCTTCAGATGTTTCGGGACACCCTTGTCCCGAAACCGGCATCGCACAATAGAGTGTGCAGTACCCGGGTTCGCGGATTCATGCAGGCGAGACGCCCGCACCACAATGTGTGTATCAAGACACACATCAAAGCGCGCGGCACCCATTTGTGGTGCAGGCGTCCCGCCTGCATGCACTTACCGTATAAAACTCATCACTTCTTCGAGCTCGTCGTAATTTATCACCCGGTTCGGCCCTATATACGTATCCGCAGGGTTGGGATGCACATCCAGCAATATCCCGTCCGCGCCGGCCGCCAGCGATGCCAGCCCCTGACGTATAACCTCCAGCGGCGTATCCGACACCGGCGACGGATATGTCAGCACCGGGAACCCGGTCTTATCCTTCATGGTAAGAAGCGAGCGAATGTCAATGGTCGCGCCGCCGGGACTTATCGCCGAACGGCTTCCCGCTTCGACGAGCGCAATCTTGCAAAGGCCGTCGGCGCAAAGAAGCTCCACCGCGTCGAGGAATTCCGAGATGGTGTAGCGCTGGTCGCGTATGATGAACACCGGGCGCTGCGCCTTGGCAAGCCGCTCGCGGAGCGCAGCTTCATACAGGTCGCCGGTTTCAAGGATGAGCGCATCGCAGGCGTCGAAAATCTCGGTGATGTGCTCGCGGCTCAACAGCGGCATCAGGTGCGGCATGAGATATTTCTCATGAAGCTGGCTGTTTATCGTAAGCGCGCGCTCGATGCTGACATCCCATTTCAGTTTGTGGTCGGGACGATACCCCGCGCCCTTGAACGCCGCGACGCCGATGCGCGAAAGGTCCGACAGGAGCGATACCGATGCCTGGTGCGTGTCGAGATACGGCGGCCCGGCGATTACCACCGGCTTCTGCTTCGCGCCGATCTTCAATTCGCCTATCTTGAGGTACCCCTCGCTTACGTCTTCGATCGACGGCCTCGGCTTCGGCTCGAACTGCACTTCGGCGACCGCCGGGAGATGCGCGATACGCCGCCCGAATTCCCATCGCTTCTCATACGACCCCGTGGTTATGATGAGCAGGCTCAAATCCCCCTCGGTCATCAGCTCGTACTGGAATTTCTCCTCGATGCACCGCTTGGTGATATCGCTGATGTCATCCAGCCCGGTATCTTTGTGGAAGATGATTATCATCTTAACGTCCCGCGTTCAGTGATGGATTATTGTAACCGATTGGCGCGCGATGTGAAGCCGCGAAAGGCGATTTGTTAATTCAATACCGGGTGATTTCCCCTTACACCGGTTCCGACGGAGTTGTGGGACGCGCTTCGGGCGATCTCTGCTTCGACGGTCCCACGAGAAGGTCTTCCTCGGCCTCGTAGACCGGTGCCGCGACCGCCTGGGCGATGGCTTCCTCTTCGAGAACCGTTTCAAGGGTTTCGATGAACCGCTTGTTGGTTTCCATGCTGGAGAACGAGATGCGCACGTGGTTCGGGGTGCCGAAAACCCACCCGGGACGTACGAGGAATCCGCGATGCTTCAACCCGTCGCATATCCCGCGCGAATCGCGCTTGAAATTGACGAAGATGAAATTCGCCTGGGTGGGAAGGTATTCGATGCCGAGCCTGTCGAACTCGCGGTAGAAGAAATCGCGGCTCTGCTTGGTGAGCTCATAGCCGCGGCAGTGATGCTCCTCGTCCTCGAGGGCCGCGAGCGCCGCCGCCTGGGCCAGCGAACTGACGGAGAAATTGATGCGGATGGTCCGCAGATATTTGACCAGCTCCGGGTCGGCGAATCCCCATCCGACCCTCACGCCCGCGAGGCCGTGCGTCTTGGAAAGGGTGCGCAGGATGCAGATCCGACGCCCTTCCTTTAGGTAATGTATCGTGTCGGGATAGTCATCGGCGTCGACGAATTCGGTGTACGCCTCATCGAACACGATAAGGCAGCGGTCGTCAACCTTGCGAATGAACGCCTCAACTTCGTCGGCGTTGTTATATGTCCCCGCCGGGTTGCTCGGACTCGCCACCCAGATTATCTTGGTTCGTTCGGTGATGGCATCGGCCATCCTCATTAGGTCGTGCTCGAAATGCTTCCCCGCGACCTCTACCGACTTCGCGTCGAACAATTTCGAGAGGATGGGGTATACCATGAACGTCGGCTTGGCCATGACCGCTTCATCGCCGGGGCCGAGGAGCGCCTGCGCGATGTTATATAAAAGTTCCACGCCACCTGAAGTGACGTGGACCATACCCGGGACGATTCCGTATTTATCCGCTATCGCCTGCTTGAGGTAATAGCAGGAATCGTCGGGATAATAGTTGATGCCTTCCGCGGCTTTGATGATGGCTTCGACCGCCTTGGGCGACGGGCCGAGCATGTTCTCATTCGAGGCCATCTTCGCGATTTCATATTCGCACTGCAATTCGCGGCGAAGCTCTTCGACGGGCTTGCCCGGGATGTAGGGTTTCACATCCTTGATGTTGTGTCGTATAAGGTCGGAATAGTCGGCCATGCCTTTCCACAGCTCCGTGTAAGAAATTGAGGTTCGAAGCACCAGCAGGCGATTGTAATATCTTACCACACGGGTCGGGATTTTAACAGGGATTCCGCACATTCATGACGTGATAATTACTGTTAATGACGGCTTCAGCGCATATATCGCGGTATGAACAGCCCGTGAGCGGACGGCACTGATGTTAGTTATTACCAGTTACCATAGGCTTTCCTGGATATATTCGATATTTTCAGGCAGCGCTTGACATCGACCCGATGCGGGAGTAAACTGGTACTTGAATACCAGTTAGGATTGCACTATGAACGTAATGCAGAAAATATCCGAAGCCGCGTCGATGGGACTGCATGCCATGGTCTATTTGGCGGGCAGCACGGATCGAATCGTCACCACGCAGGAGATGGCCGAGAAGTTAAACGTCTCGAAAGACCACCTCTCGAAGGTTCTCCAGCGGCTGACGAGAGCGCGGCTCGTGAAATCGGTACGGGGCCCGAAAGGCGGCTTTGTTCTTGGAAAAAGCGCCGACAAAATAACCCTGCTCGAAATCTATGAAGTTATCGAGGGGAAGCTGGAAAAATCGGACTGCATCCTCGGCGAGAAAGCCTGCCGCGGTGATGACTGCATCTTCGGCGACCTGGTTACGCGAATCGACGGTGAAGTCCGGGTCTATCTCAAAGGCACCTGCCTACAAGACCTCAAGGACACTTTTAAATAAGCGTATCCCCCGAATCCCATTTCGTGTATCCCCGTCTTGCCACCTCGCCTCCAAAGATGGTGCCACGGGTACGCGAGTTCTGGTGCCACGGGTACACGAGTCCGCGAGTTTACCCGTGTCTTTATCCGATTCCGTGTGGCACGGTCAAGCGTCTGCCAAGCCTCATCGTACTGCCAACCCCTACGAAGCTTGCCCGTGTCTTACTCCGCGTTCCGTACGGTGACCCCTCCCTTCCGCCTTCGCTACGCTTCGTCGGACAAGTACGGTCGGGGCTCGGGCTCCCTGAAAGAAATAAACACCTGTGACGGCCCGGTGTTGACACCGCGTCAATCACATGATAAATTTTATCATCAGATGAAATCGTATGAGGACAATCTCGGCGAAGTGCTCGATGAATTCTGCGACGCGTTCCGCGATGCGGGCATACGTCTCACCAATCAGCGGATAATCCTCCTCGACTGGGTCATCCACCAGGAGCAGGGATTCACCATGCAACAGGCTATTGATGCCGTACAGCCGCATGGCATCGGCCAGGCGACCGTGTACCGCGCCATCGCCGTACTCGAAGAACTCGGCCTGCTTCGCAAAATGAAGGATCCCCGTCGCGGCCACCTGTTCATCCCCTCGCGCCCGGGGCATCATCACTCGATAATATGCGACTCCTGCGGACGCGTCGAGGAATTCGACACCTGCGGATGGCAGCTTCTCAAAGAGCTGCTGTGCCTGCAGACCGGGTTCGATGTGCATGACCACTATCTCGAAGTCAGGGGGATATGCGCTTTATGCAAGAACAAAAGTTGAGAAAAATTATCACCTTTTTCGCTTTTATTGCGGTATTCGGCATCCTCGTCGCGCTTCATACCGGATGCGGCACCGATGTGCCCCCCGGCAAGCCTGTCTACATTGCCACAATCCCGCCCATCGCGATGATTCTCCACGAAATCGTCGGCGACCGGGGCGAAGTCATCAGCCTGCTCGCGCCGGGAGCGTCGCCGCATACATACGACCCGAGCCCCTCCGACGCCGCGAAACTCGAGAAAGCGACCGCGTTCTTCTACGTGCATGAAAATCTCGACGGGTGGGCGATGTCGCTGGACAGTAAAAACAAAATAAAGGTATTCGATTTCGTGCCCGAAAATATGCGGCTCACGATGACGCCGCACCGCCATGAGGGGGAGGAAAGCGGCAACGAATCCGCCCAAGATGCCGTGGACGACCCGCATTTCTGGACTGACCCCTTGGTCGTCGCGGCGGTCGTGCCCGGACTCGTCGGCGAATTGTCGAAGCTCGATCCCGGCGGAGCATCTATTTATAAAAATAATGCATCGGTGTTTACGGACGACTTGAAACGACTCGACGGCCTCATCCGCGAATTCCTCGCCGATTTTACGGGAAGCGAATTCATCATGTTCCACCCGTCGTTCAATTATTTCTTCAAGGCGTACGGATTCAAGGCGGCGGCTTATGTCGAGCCGTCACCCGGCAAAGAGCCGAGCGCGAAATATATCGCCGGGCTTATCGACATCGCCCGGGAACATAATGTAAAGGCGATATTCACCGAGCCGCAGCTTCCGACGGGCCCCGCCAAAGCCATCGCCGATGAAACCGGCCTGCCGCTGTTTGTCCTCGACCCCATCGGCGGCGTCGAGGGGAGAGCGTCATACGAGAAATTGATACAGTACATCACCGACACGATTATCCAGGCGTCGATGGACGATGAAATCCCACGGTAGTTATCTCGGCGTAGGGGCGCTGCTTGCTGCGCCCCTCAAGACACGCCCATCCTCGCGGACTCGGAGTGGGCGTGGCACCCGGAGGGAGAGAGCGGGCGTGGCACCCGGAGAGCGGGCGTGGCACCTGGAGAGCGGGCGCAGCAAGCGGCGCCCCTACATGGAAAGAGATAAATGACCCACGCGGTTGAAATAACGAATCTCAGCGTATGGCTCGGCGACCACCGGGCGCTCGAGGATGTGAGCTTCACCGTAGAGCCGGGGGATTTCGTGACGATTCTCGGCCCCAACGGCTCCGGCAAGACCACGATACTTAAATCGATACTCGGATTGATAACGGATTACGAGGGGGAGATAAAAATATTCGGGAATGACATACGCAAGTCGAGTCCCGGCGAGATCGGCTATGTCCCGCAGTTGAAGACCCTCAACCGCGAATTTCCGGCGACGACATGCGACCTCGTCGCGAGCGCGCTCAACCGAAGCTGGCCGGGGCGCTTGTCGCGGAAAGATCACGATAAAGTGAACGGCCTGCTCCAACAGGTCAGCGCGGACCACCTCTGCCATAAACAGCTCGGGCACCTGTCGGGCGGGGAGATTCAGCGGGTGTATCTCGCGCGCGCGATAGTGCGGAATCCGAGGCTGCTTCTTCTCGACGAACCTGCCACCGGCATCGACCGCGTGGGCGAGGACGACATGTACACGGTACTCGAAGAGTATCATTCGCGCGTGAATGTCACCATCCTGATGGTCACCCATGACCTGATGGCGGCGCGGCATCACGCCACCAAGGCCCTGCTCATAAACCGGCGGATGATAAGCTATGGCGCTCCCGATGCGGCTCTCGCCGACGACAACCTGCGAGCGGCATTCGGCCACATGGGGCATACCCACGGTGCGGGGGGGCCGGATGTTTGAGGCGATGTCATACGGATTCATGCAGCGGGCGCTCATCGCGGGGCTGCTGACGGGAATCGTCGCGAGTTACTACGGCGTGTTCGTGGTTCAGCGCGGGATGTCGTTCCTCGGCAACGGCCTCGCCCATGCGGCGTTCGGCGGCGTCGCGCTCGGACTTCTTTTGAACCAGCAGCCGCTTGTCGTCGCCATACCGTTCACCGTGGTAGTCGCGCTGCTCATCACATGGGTACGCGACCATACAAAACTCGGGGCGGATACGGTCATCGGGATTTTCTTCGCCTTCTCCATGGCTCTCGGCATCATATTCATCTCGCGGATACCGACTTACACGACCGATGCGTTCACCTACCTGTTCGGGTCGATTCTCGGCGTATCGGGTTTCGATTTATGGGCGTCGGTGGGGATAATCATCCTCGCGACGGTGACGCTTCCCCTGTGGGGACGGTGGGCCTATGCCACC
>CAZSPL010000038.1:0-20130 GCA_964608735.1 uncultured Planctomycetota bacterium
GATGTAAGCAGCGCGAGGATGATGTGATGCTTCGTGTAGGCCCATATCCCGATGACACCGAAAGTCGCGAGCAGTATGCCTTCCTTGGACATCAATTTCCGCGCCCCATCAGCCGTTCAAGGAAAATTCCATGCTCGCTCATGAATTTGTAATTCCCGCAGAATGTGCCGAGGCATTCGAGGCCGCGGCGGCAGATGTCGAGAAGGCCGATTATAAGCGCGTTGCCGTCCATGTTGCGGAATATCCAGTCGGATGCCGCGAGGCGCGATTCCGACGCAACCGCGTGTATCACCGAACGCTCGATTATCTCGCGGAATATCGCGTCGTCATGCTCATCGAGAAGTTCCATTCCCGGGAACCATTCATTGCGTATCCTGTCGGCGGTGGATGCGACATCAGGAAGCACCGGCGTGAAAATGCTTTCAAACGCGTCGAGAAGCAGATCCGCCTCGGCATTCTCGGACACAGACATCCCCTCGAATATCGACACCGGCTCCATCTGCCAGATGCGGCTTAACGGCCTTCGGCAGTATGAATCGGGGCCGACCTCGTTCAGGAAATCCATATCGGGCGCGAATTCCTGGAGAAATGTTATCGATGTTCTTATCGTGCCGCCGGTATATTCCTGCACATCCTCCATCTCATCGGCATACGCCGCGCTGATGAGCCGGAGTAACATCGCGCCCTTCTCCCTCGCGCCTTCCACTCCATCAAGCTCATATGGAAGGAAATCGATGCGCCATCTCTCGTCGAAAATACGGGTCAGATTCGCGGCGGTCTCGTCGGCGGGCGGGATTGCCTCGTCCCCGAAGACTTCCCCGCATGCCCTTTCGTAAGCATCTCTTCTATCGGCGAATATCAATGCCAGTTTGTCGATGGCGCTCAAGTGGTTCCTCACTTCGGTTCCGGGTTTACGCGAGACAGGAGGTCGTGGACGATATCTTCGAGCGCCCCCTCGGCATATTGTGCCTGCGGCTTGAGTATCATGCGATGCCCGAGCACCGGTACCGCGAGCTGCCTGACATAATCCGGGATGACGAAATCGCGCCCGCGCATGAGCGCCATCGCCTGGCACGCTCTCATCAGGCCGAGCGACCCGCGCGGCGACGCGCCGAGCATTATGTTCGGGTCCTTGCGCGATTCCTGCACGAGCCGCACGAGGTAATCGCTTACCGCCTCATCGACATATATCTGCTTCGCGAAATTCTGCAGCTTGAGCACATCATCAAGCTCCAACACCGGCGTGAGGTTATCGATCGGATGCGTGTGCATCTGGCCCCGGGTCATGGCGACTTCCTGCCCGATGGGAAGGTAACCGAGCTTGATGCGCATCAGGAAGCGGTCTTTCTGCGCTTCGGGAAGCGGGTATGTCCCCTGGAATTCGATGGGGTTCTGGGTCGCGATGACCTGGAACACTTTCGGCAGGGGCATGGTCTCCCGCTCGATGGTCACCTGCCCTTCCTCCATGCATTCGAGGAGCGACGATTGTGTGCGCGGCGTCGCGCGGTTTATCTCGTCGGCGAGCGCGAAGTTGGCGAATACCGGCCCGGGACGGAATGTGAATTCGCCCGATGCCTGGTTGTAGACGAACGTGCCGGTTATGTCGCTGGGCAGTAGGTCGGGGGTGCACTGGATTCGCTTGAAATCGCCCGACACGCTCTTGGCTATCGCCTTGGCGAGCACGGTCTTGCCCACTCCGGGGACATCCTCGATCAAAAGGTGCCCCCTCGCGATGAGGGCGATTATCGCCAGCTCGACGACCTGCGTCTTGCCGACGATTACGAGTTCGATGGATTCCCGGAGTTTGTTGATTAACTCAGACGCGGACTTGAGGTCCTGCCTGTCGATGGTGGCTGCTTTTTTTGCGGAGCACATCCCTGTTACTTCTCCATATCAGGTGCAAGCTCCGTATATATTACCGTATCATTGCTCCCGGACAAAATGCTCAGCACCGACATGTTGCCAAGTTTCTTCCGGCACTCGTCGCAGTATTGCGACGACTGCATGTCGAGCTCATGCAGGCTGTTGGCGAAAGCCATCACGCAATGCCCGTTCTCGCAGTGCTGCAACCCGAACGTATGCCCCAGCTCGTGAAGCAGGAGCTTGGTTATACGCTGGCGGAAAAGCGGTTCATCAGCGGGCGTGAAAGGCTTCGACGGGTCGGTGAACCGGTAGAGCGACACCACCGCCGGCTTGCCCCTGATCCTCGCCTCGCCGAAAATAAAATTGCATCGCCCGGAAAATATATCCTCCCCCACCACGGTTATATGACGGTATGTGTCCACGGGCATATTATCTTCGGCCCAGTGCATGATGAGGTTTGCGTCGTATTGCCCCCGCTCCGCGACACGGAACCGCTTCGACAGCGGCTTCGCCGGAAGGATTCTCACATCCTTGTCGAAATTCTCGCTCAATATCCCGTGGATCATATCCAGCTTGGCGGCATCGATGCTGCCGAGGGGCTGGATGTAAATAATATTGCCGGAGCCTGATTTAGCCCTCGAATGCGCGCTTTCGGTTTCGATGCCGGGGAGTGACAGGAAGAGTAATACGACGGCGGCAAGGAAGAATATCAAAAGGACATATCTCGCATTGCCGCTGTTCCACCTCCTCATCGCGTATCTCCTTTACCCCCATCCTTTATGAGCAATACCCGGCATCCGTGGTTCGAAAAATACACCGTTAAGAATAAATTAACGCGTAAATCATTCATTTTTTATGCCGGAATCCGCCCGTTCATTTCATCAACGGCACGAGGATTTCCCTTACCCTGAAAATGCCCTTCCCGTCGATAAGCCTTCTGCCGCGCTGCGACAGCCTTTCCCTGAGCCTCGGCTCCTCGACTATCCTTTGTATCAAGGCGCGAATCTCGCCATGCGAGGGCTCCCGTTCGAGCATTATCACGGCCCCCTCGTTGACGCACAGCTTCGCCTGTTCGAGTTCATACGGGTTCCGCGGGATGGCTATGGTCGGCAATCCCAGCGCCATGGATTCATACATCGTAGTCGCCGCGTTTACGACGGCGATATCCGAATCGACGAGGTGGGGTATCACCCTCGGCGGATTTATATAGAGCTGCAACCCGTATACGTGCTCAAGCTGAGACTGGATATCCGTAGGAAACGCCGGCCCTATCACCACCGCGAGGGAAATATCGCGCATCTCGTGCAGCGCGTCGACGATGCCCAAGGTATGCCTGTCGGGGTCGGACCCACCGAGGCACACAAGTACTTTCGGCTTCTTCGTGAATTCCATCGAGCCGATACCCGCGAGCCGCGGGAACTCTTCATCGAGGATAAGATAATCCGCTCCCTGGAAATGTGTCTTGCCTTCCTCCGCGCCTTCCGGAACATCCTGGTGTACCAGCGACGGGTTGAATGCCGCGCTGAGGCCCTGGAGCACCGGGAAATTGTGCTCATGCAGGCTCACCACCGGTACGCCGACCGGCAGATACTTGAGCGCAGCGGGGATTTCAGACCAGTTGCTGTCGATGATTATAAGGTTCGGCTTGTATTCCGCCGCTATCTCCGGGAACGCGGTGGTGTCGTATTCGTCGGACGGGTACGGCCTTGCGGTGACGTGCATCGTATAGCCCGCGCCGCGAATGGCGACCCGCGCCTTTTCATCGACCGACACAGCAAACTCGACCATTGGCGGGGGCTCGATGCTCCGCGCAATGTGGCCGACAAGGCGTACGCAGCGCATGACGTGGCCCATGCCGAGCCGCATCGAGCCATCGACCCTGACAAGTATTTTACTTCTTGCTGATGCCATTATTGAACGCTATACCGTATGATATTATCTAAGGATACCGGGATGATATTATGCTCCTTTCGACGGATATCGAATCCACTCCCGGGTGGTGCCGATGATATTAATTTGTATTAAAATCCGAAATTGCACCCGTCGCGTTGCATGTGCGGTGACTCCGGGGAGAGAATAACCCGAACTTCCTCCCCCCGGCGCGGCGGCGTTTTCGGATATGGACAGCTTGTAGTAACAGCAGGCGGACGGCCGCCCATTTCACGATACGAGGTTTGCCAATGGGTCCAGCCCAGAATTTAAACTGGTTCCAGCAAGGCGGCGTGGTGATGTATATCCTCACCGTCTTCTCCCTGATACTGGTCGGCATCACCGTCGACAAGATAATCAAGTTGTCCCGGCTCAAGTGCAATTTCGAGCCGGCGGAAGAAAAGATACTCGAGCTTGTGCAGGCGCGAAACAAGGATGAATTATCCAAGCTGAAGGATGCGAAGCTCGCCGACCTCAGCCAGCGGCCGATATATCTTGTCGGCTACGCCGCCGGGTTGAAATATTCCTACGAAGGCATCTCGCGCGCCGTGGAAAGGGAAGTCCTGCGCCTCGAAGAGGAAGTCCTCAAGGGAATCGCATGGATTGCATCCATCGGCAACGTCGCGCCGTTCGTGGGACTTTTCGGCACAGTGCTCGGCATCATCAGGGCGTTCCACGGGATAAGCTCGGACCTCGAATCCGGCGGACTTCGCGAGATAAGCCGCGGTATTTCCGAAGCCCTCGTGGCAACCGCCGCCGGACTCGCCGTGGCAATCCCGGCGGTCCTGCTCTACAACCTGCTCACGCGGGCCATCAGGGCGCGCCTCACGAGAATCGACACCGAGGCCAAGGAATTTCTCGACCGGCTCAATGAAGGGGGGCTGCTGAATGCGTAGGCTCGCTACTCCGCTCATGGGCGAAATAAATATCACGCCGCTCACCGACGTGATGCTCGTGCTCATGATTATCTTCATGATCGCATCCCCGTTCCTCCATGTCGAAGAGGAACAAGGGGAAGACCTGCAGGTGCCGAAGGTCGATACCGCGATCCCGCTCGGTAAAACGGAGCATCTGCTCAAGGTACAGGCCGATGGAAGCCTGCTGTTGAACGACCAGCCCGTCACGATGGAAGTGCTCGACAACAGCCTGCGCCAATGGGTCGATGAGCTTGTGGACACGAATTCCAGGGAAGGATTGAAGCTGTTCATCGCCGCCGACGAAGCCGTGACATGGAAACAGCTCGCCGAAGTGATGAGCGTCGCAAAGCTCGCGGGCGTGGAGAAAATCGGCATGGTCGAGCAACTTATCGGCGATGCGCCCCCGGTGGAGGAGATGGCGGCCGCGCCGGTCGAATAGACGGTTCATCGCGCGAATACTATGAATGCGATTCCACAAAACAGCGTTATCCCGCATCTCCCGAGAGTGAATTTCGAATCGCCTTACTACGTCCGGCAGGCAAGGATAACGGCGTGGAGCACATTCACGAGCATCATGGTGCATGTCGCTGTATACGCCGCCCTGTGGTTCATCGGGTTCTTCAGCGTATATACACCCGGGACAATCGAAATACGCAAATTCGCCGCCGCTCCACAGGGGGAATCGCTTTACGCCCAGAAGAAACCGAGCGAGGAGCGCGTCAGCCGCTACTTCAGGGTCGATTACATCCCCGTACTCGATGCCCAGCGCGTTGCGTGGATTGAAGAGCCCGAGCCCGAACCCGAGCCCGAACCGGAACCGGAACCCGTTGTGGAGCCCGAAGTTGAGCCGGAGCCGGAAGTCGTCGCGGAATTGCCGGAGCCGGGGATACCGGAATACGTGCGCCCCGAAATCTATACCGAATCTTATAACGATGAAGATGCCCACTACATCCTTTTCCCCGACATCGACCTGATCGACGTCTTCGGCGAGAAATTCAACGGGTGGAAATTGTTCGGTGATTTCACCGCCGGGGGGCGTCCCGCCGTGGTCGTATTTTGCGATGTCAGCCGCGAGCAGGGATACAACGACCTCACCCACTGGGCCGACATGTGGGTGCAATTCCTCGCGAACAAGGGGCTGGGCGAACTGCCTCACGTGATATGCGTGGGAAGCATAATCGACGACCCCTATGTCCACCCGATCGAATACTACGAACAGGCGCTGAAAATGGTCTTCTCCGATTACCGCGACAGCATACAGGACTACACCCAGGCGTTCGAAGTCACCGGCGTGATCGATGTCCACAACGAAATACTCCGCGAGCTTTCAGACCAGCTCGGCGAGAATATCGTCGATCTGCATAAACCGCTTCTGATGCTTGTCGACAACTGGGGCGTGATACGCATCATGATGTGGGGACGCCCGGTGGATATCACCGGCGAGGAAGTCGACAAGGCGGGCTCGATTATCCGCGAGATCTGGACGATGACCGATACCGAATATTTCTTCTTCAAGACCCTCATCCTCGCCAAGCAGGCCGAACTTCGCAGGAAAGAAGGGCTGGAGTAGTTACTACCCGGCTCATTACTGATAAAATACTCCAATTAGATTATTGAACTGGAAGACCGTTGCAGAGAATCGCCATCTACATAATCACCCCCCTTGCCGGCTTCGTGATAATGGCCCTCGAAGTGCTCGGCTTTCGCGTGATGGCGGCATCGTTCGGAAGCGCGTTCTATATCAGCCCGGTCGTCATAGGCGTGGTACTCATCGCGATGAGCATCGGCTACTATCTCGGCGGATGGAGCGCCGACCGCTACGCGAGGCTGCGGCTTCTCGCGCTCTACCTTCTTATCGCCGGGGTGATGACCGTTCTCATCCCGTTGTATAAGAACGCCTTGAACGACTGGATATTCGATGCCGAAACTTTCAGCAAGCCGCTCGCGGGCACGTTCTCGCCGGATGCGGGGGTGAACCCCTGGATGTGGGCCGATGTGTTCCTGTCGGCGTTCATCATGTTTTTCGTGCCGTCGATGATGCTCGCATGCGTGCTGCCGTTCGCCATCAAGGTGGCCACGCGCGACATCGCCCACGCCGGGCGTACCGCCGGCGCGCTGATTGCCATCTCATCGGTGGGAAGCATCCTCGGCGTGTTCCTTACATCGCTGGTGTTCATCACCACGTGGGGAATCTCGCGAAACATCACCCAGCTCGGTATCGCGCTGATCGTCCTCGCTGGAATCGGCCTCATCGCGGATTTTATGTCACCCAGGTCAAATTAACAGGAGTTTCTCCCGATGTTTCGGGACACCCTTGTCCCGAAACTCTCAACCGTATCTCCCACAAGCAAATAAATGAGTGTGGCACGGACAAGCGTCTCCCAATCCTCATCACACCACCACAACGTCTTAAGCTTGTCCGTGTCTCCTTACGCCCCTCTCATCTGCTCATCGGCAAAATAACTCGAACGAACGAACGGCCCCGATGCGGCGTTCGTGAATCCAAGCTTCATCGCTTCCTCGCGAAGCTCCTCGAACTCGCTCGGATGCACATACCTCTCGACAGGGATATTCTCCTTCGACGGACGCAGATACTGCCCCACGGTAAGCAACTCGCATCCCGCCTTACGAAGGTCCGCGAATGCCGCGAGAACCTCTTCCTTCGTCTCCCCCACCCCGACCATCAGTCCCGACTTCGTCATAACCATCGGGTTCATCTGCTTTACGCGCTCAAGAAGCTCCAGCGAACGCTTGTAATCCGCTTGCGGACGCACCACCGGGTACAGCCTCGGCACCGTTTCTATGTTGTGGTTGATAACGTTGGGTCTTGAGTCCACGACTTTCCGCAACGCCATTTCATCCCCCTGGAAATCCGGGATGAGAACTTCCACCTTACATGTCGAATTGCGCCTTTTGATTGCCTGCACGGTCATCGAGTAAAATCCTGCGCCGCCGTCGGGCATGTCGTCGCGCGTGACCGATGTCACCACCGCGTACGTCAGCCCCAGCTTCTTGACCGCGTCGGCGATTTTCATCGGCTCGGCCAGGTTCGGGCGCTCCGGCGTGCCGCTCTTGATCCCGCAAAAGCCGCAATTGCGAGAGCACACGTTGCCGAGGATCATGAATGTCGCGGTACCGCGCTTGAAGCATTCGCCGATGTTCGGGCATTTCGCCGACATGCACACCGTGTTCAGCCCGGAAAGTTTGGCGTGCATCTCGTCCATCACTTCCGCGGGCGGCATACGCACTTTCAGCCAGGGGGGTTTTGTTTCGTCAACCGGCATTGCAGTCCTCCAGAAATTCGTTGCGCGAAATCTCGCTCAACTCGAGGTTGAATACTTCCGCGAACGCCTCCCTGGTTAACGCAAGTATGGAATCCCAATCCTGCTCACCGCCGCGAAGTTCCCGCAGCGATGTAACCCTGTATTCAGTTATACCACATGGAATGATGCCTTCGAAATAGCTCATGTCGGTGTTGATATTGAATGCCAGCCCGTGCTTGGTGACCCATTTGCGCACTCCGACGCCGATGGCGCATATTTTCGCGTCGCCGACCCACGTGCCCATGTAGCCGGGGTGACGTCCCGCCTCGATGCCGAAATTTGCCAGCACCCGGATGATAACCTCTTCGAGCGCGTGGCAGTATTGGCGTACGTTCAGTTCGAGAAATTCAAGGTCGAAGATGGGATACGCCACAAGCTGCCCGGGACCGTGATATGTGAAATCCCCACCGCGATCGATTTGCCGAAGCGCGATACCGCGCCGTTCGAGCGCGCTTTCATCGAGAAGCAGATTTCTCGCGCCGGCGAGACGCCCGTGCGTATACACATGCGGATGTTCGAGAAACAGCAGCACCCCCGGGCGCTTGCGGTCCCGTATGATGCGTTCCCGGACGGCGTCCTGTAAATCGATGCATTCATCGTAGCCGATCATGCCGAGATCGATGAATTGCGAGGTGTACGGTTTTTTGTTCTCCCTGAATTCCATGATGCTCAATCCGGGTCAAATATACGATTGATTGCATCACGTGGCAACCATATGACAAACCCGGCGGTGAGCCGGGTTATATGGAAAAGGAGGTCTAACCGACAAACATCCCGCTATTTCAACTTCTCTTCGGCTTCAAGTATGGCCGCTACCATCGCCCTGTCTTCCGTCGTAAGCGATGCATCCCTGTAGTGAGGATCCGGCGAATACCATTCGAGCGAGCCGAAATATTTGCTCATTTCTCCACCGCCGAACGGGTAGCCGAGCCGCGCGAAGATGCTGTTACGCGCTATCCGCAGCATCTCGAGCCGGTCACGGTCGCTCGGCCCGGCGGCATAGTTTTTATATTTCTTGTCGGTGAGAACGCGAACCATTTCATGGACATCATCGAGACGATACATGTAATCGGCGGTACGGTACAGCATCACCTTGAATACCCGCTTCCCTCCCGGCTCATCCATATGCCATGTAAACCGGTCGCCCTCGAATTTCCCGCCCGGCGGTTCAGCCGAAACGAGAAATTCGGGATACTCCCCATCCCATTCTATCTCGACGTTGAGAGCTCCATTATGCTCGATAGTCCCTGAACCAAGCTCCACGGGAATTTCAAACACTTCCGCCGACGAATACGGATTCGTTCCCGCGCGGGTTATTTTCGAGATGTCAGTCCCATTCCCGGCGGCTTCCGCAATCGGCATTACCGTCGGCTTGAGAAAATACCGCACCTGTATATTCTTGACTTCACCTTCCTCAAACTCGCTTCGCCAGCCCGAATCGATTGTGGAGAGGCCGACATCGGTGATGCCGTCGCGATTCGCGGATGAGAAATCGACAGGTACGCCGTTCTCGAGGAATTCACATACGCCGCCTTCCGTGTTCCCCGGCGGAGCCCACTCGGGCAGGTCGAATCGCGCGCTGCATGCGGGACCCGCGTTGCGGAACACATAGTTCGTCGTGATATCGTAAATATGCGACCCAGTCCCCTCGTGGGTTATCCCACGGGCGCGGACATCCATTGAGATAAGCTCGACCTTGTATTCCACATCCACGCGGCTCTCGGCAACCGTCGGCGTACTGACCGGCTTGTTAACCAGCACGAAAAAGAATACCGAGGCGATGATGAAGAGAATTACCCAGCCGGGCTTGAATCGTGACTTCTTACGCATTTCGCCCTCTCTTATATAAACTCAATTCGGTTTAATACTATCCAATTCAAGGCGTAAGAAATTTCGCTCCGTGGCGTAAGAAATTTTTCGTCTTCATTGCCGGCCCATTCGTGTCCTGCGCGGGGAATCATGCGCATATAGTACATTACGGCATTTAATGTCATTTATTTAGCGTTAATGGAGTGCCTTGAACAACCAAACCCGGGTGCCACGCCCACGCGAGTTCTGGTGCCACGGGTACGCGAGCTTGTGGGTCGAAGTTCTTACGGAGACCCATCTGCGAGCTTACCCGTGTCTTCCTTCGAGCCCGTGTCTTTGTCCCCTCCCTAACGGTCGGGGCTCGGGCTTTATCTTCTATTGCATAAGCAGAAAAAAGGAAATAAATCCGTGTGGCACGGACAAGCGTCAACCATTCACCATGAGCCCGCCAACCCCTCTGAGCTTGCCCGTGTCTTACTCCCTCACCCCCAACATTAGCTACTATATGTCTTCCTTCTCCCCTTTCTTCAATCCGAAATAATCCGCTTTACCGTCTTCCACAAGTCCCACGAATTTCGAAAAACTCAGCGACGCATCGTTCCCCACCAGCACATATGCGAACGGCGTCTCCCCTGCTTCGAGCAGCTTTGCGATATGCGCGACCCCTACCGAATGCGCGTAGCCCTTGCGACGTCCGCGCGGCATCGTATATAAAAATCCCATGCTGCCGTCGTCGTGCGTAAGCGCCCACGAAACGAGCCCTTCCTCATCGTCGCATCCGACATGGATTCCGTTGCTGATCCGTTCCTGGATATAATCCAGCGCTTTCCCCTGCCCGAGTTCCCAGTGTTCGTTCACCAACGGCGCATCGTCGGAAGTAAGCGGCCTTACCGCGTGTTTGATTTCGATATCGATTTCCTTTTGAGGCCACCAGATGAGATGACATGGATTTTTCCAGGCAGGCTCGACCGCCTTATAAATCCTCTCGGCCCATTCAGTCCTCACGCCTGTGAACATCATTTCCTTCTTCGGGATTTGAGGGATGAATGCATCGACGGCTCCCGCGTCGAGCGCGAACAGGAACCCGGCCCATCCGAAATCCGCGAAAAGGTAGTGCGGGTCGTCCCGGTTGTCGCAGAGCAGCTCCACTTCGGGATGATGCTTCAGCCTGTACTGAAACGCCAGCGTCCCGACCGGGTCGTTATCGATGAATCTCCCCACCAGCGATCTGTCCGTAAGCTTCTCCACGTTGAACCTCTCCTGGTGCCGCCTTCCGAATTATAACCACAAGCGTGAAATAAGCATAGCCCACGGAACGTTTCCATGGGCTATGCATCACTATCTCGAATATCGCTTAAATCAATTCTCTACAAGCTCGGCATTCCGGAAGTGAAGATCGTAGTCGGTGGCATCCTTGTGCGAAAACACGAAATGCAGCTTGCCGTCGGTACCCTCGATCATATCCGGCATGCGGTCGGAACTCCCTCCCTCGTAGCCGAAGAGTATCGGTTCGTTCCATGTCTGGCCGTAATCGAACGACGAGATGAACCATGTCGATTCGTACTCTTCGAACGCGATGGCCACAACCTGCGCGCCGATCACTTCATATGCCACCACCGGCGTGTCGGTGAGGTACTCGGATGTCGAATAGAGAACCTGTATCGTGCTCCAGCTTGCGGCATAGTCGGTTGAATACGTATAACAGATCTCATCCTCGTCGGTCGTGTCGTTATGACGTAAAAACGCGAGGTGCACGCGGTCGTTGGCATCGACGTCGATACCCGGGTCGCGCACATCGCTGTAGCCCGCGCCGTCGAAAACATCCGTATGCTGCCATTCAAGCCCCGTGGAACCGTCGGTCGAACGCGCGACCTTGATGAATGCCGCGCCACCGCCGCCCCAGTAGGCGATATAAAGCGCACCGGTTGAATCATCGCATGCCGAGCGCGTATCCGAGATCCGCGCCGGGGCATCCGCAACTTGGTAAATATCGAGCGGCCACCACATGGACGGCCATGGGACGTTCTCGGGGTCCGGCCAGCCGGTCCAGTCATTGTAGAATGTGTATGTCTGGTTGCAGACCTGCTGGAAAATGCCGCTGTTCGAGCCGTCCTTCCTGTCGCCGAACGTGTGAAGGTGGCCGTCATCCGGGCAGACAACCTCGCCGCAATCCTCATATGGAAGCATGGTGAAGCCCCATGTATATCCCATGTCCCAGTTTGTCGAAGCGCCCGCCCAGTAATGCGGAAGGCTCGGGGTGCCGCCCGGCCTCGAGAGCGGATGTATGCCGAACGAATTGCCGTTGTCGCCGGGAGTTATCTTTGCATGGTCGAGACAACCGTCGTTGCCATGCCCCCAGTACTGGCTGAAGTCCGTCCAGTTAACTCCGCCGTCATCTGAACGAATCCCCTGCGCCTGGCCGTGCGGATGATACGCCTGGCCCGGCACGGAATCGGCTGTCCAGTATACTCGGAGCTGGTCATCCGTTTCCCATGTTATCGCGGGAGAAAGGTCGTCATGCAGGTATAAATCATATATCAGCCCGCCGGAGTCGAGTTCCCAGTGATACTGAACCGGTGTCTCGCCGCCTACCTCGGCCGTATAACCGAAGTACGCCGCTGTATTGACTCCGGTGAGGTAACCGTCGAAATCGGCCTGCTCGCTGATGGCGCTTACAAGCAATCCTATCTCCCCCGCCGCGGGGGTCGCGCCGGTTATATCGACCTGGTATGTCGAATATCCCTCGCCGCCGCCGATGACGGTCGTCGATTCCGTCATCGCGAAATTGCCCGGCGATTCGACGCGTATCGTATTCATATCGGCGTTCTGCCAGTCGTAAACATCGACCGCGAGGCTCAGCGCGCCGCCCGATGTTTCACCGTCGTTATAAAGCGTATTCTCGATTTCCGAGACGTTGACGCGATAAGGTTCCACGCGGTTTGCCTCGGGACCGAAATCATCGGGCGCGGTATACGGCGGGTCGCCCGACGGGAAAATCCAGTTGGCATCGACCGCATAGTTGAATACCAACCCGTCGTTCCCCATCTGGATTGTATAGTGCCTGACGTTCTTCTGTCCCGCCGAGAACATCCCCCTGCCCTCGATGCCGATATCCGTAAGCGGGTCGTCGGGGTCATCGAGGTCGTCGCAGAAATACTTATAGCCGTTCAGCGTGGCGGAGAAATTACCCATCGAATCGGGCGTACCGAGAAGCCCGTCGTTATACCCGAATATGGTCCCGGTTGTAGTGGGAAATTCGGCTGGATTCCACCAGCGCGAATAGCCGTCCGGGTTCAGCAGCCGTGTGTCGTCCTCACCGGCCATCACGATGCCGGGGTCGGAATATCCGCTGACCGACCCGTTGGATATGAATATCCCGCAAACGTCGAAGCCCGTGAATTCGGTAAGCCCGAGGAACGGATGTCTCAGGCCGATGCCGACTTCGATGATATCGCCGTTGAACTCAAGCGATTCGAGGCTGAGATAGAGCAGCGGCGGCGGTTCGAGAAACGGAAGCGCGTTGAGATGAAATTCCGCGGTCCGTACCGGGGTCACCTCGACGCTCTGTGCGTCCGCATCTATCCTGCCTTCCCACAAGCCCCAGCAATAGTGGCTCGATGGCTGCCTCTCGGCCGAGGGCACATTGATATCGGGGCTCTCCGGGCTGTTCGCGCCGGATGAGCATCCCGCAAGGGCGAAACATATTATCAGAGCAAATAATATAAGTGTGCGCATTCAACACACCTCCGGTTGTTGATGTCATTTACTTAGATTCTGCTTGGGGGTGTATTCATAGGTTGATGAAAAGTCTTTCACCCGCAAGCCGCCGGATATTAATAAATGAACGCCGGGATGCTGGTATACTTGCCCGGTATGCCGTCGACGTAATCGGATGCGAGGAGACTTTTTCATGAATGTTACCGGTCATTGGCGGAAGGGCCATCCCAAATCGGTATTGAAGCCGGGAACCCCGCCGGGGGAACTAATTCAGCCTCCCGAATCACACGCGCCCGTTGTCGCCGTGATGGGGATCAATCAGGATGAACTCTTTGAGCGGGAAATCGAGGATTTCAGCGAGCTGAAAAACATCATCGGGAAATATCCCGCGACCTGGGTGCACGTCTCGGGCCTCGGCGATACCGCGAAACTCCGTGAGCTCGCGCAATTGTTTGAATTGCATCCCCTGGCGATGGAAGACGTCACCGTCAGGAATCAGCAGACGAAGATCGACGAATATGCGAATCACCTCTTCATCGTGATGCGCATGCCGGTACACAACGAAGAATCCGCCACGCAACAGCTCAATATTTTCCTCGGGCCGAACTACGTCATTACATTCCAGGAGAAATTCATCGGCTACCTCGACCCCATCCGCCAGCGGATTCGCGAGAAGCCGCGCCGGCGATTCGTCAAAGCCGATTACCTCACATATTCGATCATCGATACGATCATCGACGGCTACCTGCCCATCCTCGAGGAATTCGGCGAAATCCTCACCAATTACGAGAAGGAAATCATCACCGAACCCGACAGGCATACGCTCCAGGAGATATATTCGATCAAACGGGAACTACAGGAGCTTCGCCGCGCGGTATGGCCCCAGCGCGACACCGTAACCGTGATGCTTCGCGAACAGACGCGGTTCATTACCGATGAAACGCGCATCTACCTGCGCGACTGCTACGACCACGCCGTCCACCTCATGGAGCTGTGCGAGTCATACCGCGAATTCTCATCCGACCTCGTCAACCTCTACATGACGCGCATCAGCAACGACATGAATGCCATCATGAAGGTGCTGACAATCATCGCTACCATATTCATTCCCCTCGGATTCATCGCCGGTGTTTACGGGATGAACTTCAACACGCAGAAATCCCCGTGGAACATGCCCGAATTGAACTGGTATTGCGGCTACCCGTTCTCCATCTTATTGATGACCCTCACCGCGATCGGGCTTCTCATCTATTTCAAATGGCGAAAATGGCTATGACGCGCCGCGCTATTTTTTCTCCGGTCCTCCCGCGCTGCTTCCGCCCCCCGCGAGTTCGCGAAACATCTCGATGTGTTTCGGCTGAAAATCGAGAGTGCGTAGCGGGAACGGAATGACGATGCCTTCCTCGTTGAACCTCTTGTGGATGCGCTTGACCAGTTCGTGCTGTATCTGGAACTGGGAAAGATAATCGCGGCAGGCCACCCTTACGCGGAATGTTATGCTCGAATCGCCGAACTCCCTGAACCAGATGTATGGTTCATCTTCCTTGACTGTCCCCGCGATTTCATCGATCACACCTTGGGCGACTTCTTTCACCACCCGCTCCACCTGTTCGAGGTCGCTGTCGTAATGCACCCCCACTGTAAGAAGGAGATACAGTTTCGATTCGGGCGCCTGGAAATTTATCACCACGCTGTCCACGAGCTTCGAGTTGGGGATTATCACGTGGTTGTTCGTCAGAAGCCTTATACGGCTCGCGCGCCAGCCGATATCATCCACGAAACCCGTCTCGCCGGTTTCCAGTTGCACGAAATCCCCCACATTCACCGATTTATCCATCATCACGAACAGCCCGGAGAAGAAATTCGCGAGGGTGCTCTGAAGGGCAAGGGCGATGGCAAGAGTGCCGATACCGAGACTTGCGATGAGGGGCGAGATGTTGATGTGCAGGCTGTCGAGAAGTATCAGCGCGCCGATGATGAATATTATCCCGCGTATAAGTCCCTGCAGGATGCCGTGGCTCAGTTTTACCGTGGTCGATTTCTTGTCATGTTCGCGGAGCATCCCGACAATAAACCGGTCGAAGAAAATAACCACCGTGACGATTATCACCACGGTCGTGATGAGATACATGTAATACTCGAACGTATCGTTCATCGGGAGGACTTTCCAGACAAGCGAGAAACCCGTAAAAACTATCACTATAGTAAGCGGAGTGCTCACGGCATCGAGAATGATATTGTCGAAACGTGTGGGAGTGCGCATCGCGGCCTTCTTCAACCTGCGGAACACCAGCGCTTTAACTGTAAGAAGCACGACGCACCATAATATGAACACAACCGGGCCGAGTACCCAGTTGATCTTGAGCCAGTTGGTGATTGTATCCATTACAGACATCCGCTTGCCTCCAATAACATCATGCCTTCCCACGAAACGGGATTCGTGGGGATACGGGTACCACACACTTCCGATGTTTCGGGACACCCCTGTCCCGAAACCCGGGGATCGGGTTTCGGGTACCGCACACTTCACTGTGCGCAAACCCTATAAACCTGGTGCCACGGGTACGCGAGTCCGCGAGCTTACCCGTGTCTTCTCTGCCTATCAATCAACCAAACCCGTGTGGCACGGACAAGCATCGACCAGTCATCATCATACTACCCCCCCTCAAAGCTTGTCCGTGTCTTACCACGGCAACCCGAGCGCGTCGCACAAAAATTTCATCAACGGCGATGCGGTCTGGTAAATCTCCACCACGCTGTCATACAACCCGCCGCCGGTGATGGTCCTCTTCCCAAGCCCGAGCCCCGCCCAGAAATCCTTCATCTTGATGTATTCAATATACTTGTGCTCCGGGTCATAACCCTTCGGCGGACGCACGAGGCTGTCCCCGCCGACATCGCCGAGAAGCGATTTGAATTTCCGTCCGCCGATGACCTTCTTCCATTCGCCCGGTTTCGCCGCTATGCGGTCACGGATGATGCCGAGCACCACGTTGTCGGGATGCCATATCCCGCCGCCGATGTGGCTCTCGCCGATGCCGATATGGAAATAATACCCCGGCGCATGGGCGTCGCGCCCGGTTTCGTGACGGAACTGGCACGCGGCATGCGTCTTGTACGGCGTCTTGTCGGCGGCGAACCGCGTGTCGCGATATATGCGGAACATCGAGCCGCCGACGGGCGATGGGTCGGCTACGATGTGCTTCGATATCTTCGCGAGAGGAGCCCGCATCGATGCGATGAACTCCTGCATCGGCTCCTTCACATCGTGCTCGTACCGCCCCTTATTCGCCTTGAACCACTCGCGGTTGTTGTTCGCGTCGAGCTCTTCGAGGAACTTGTATGTGGCGTTCGAGAATGGTGACCGCATCGTAGGCAATTGATTGCTCCTTTCAAGCACAGCTCTTGGTTAAACAACAACATTCAAGCGTAAATTCCCCTCATCATCAATCATTCCCGGCTTATCATAGCCGAAGGAACTGTAGAAAAACTCCGTTACAAACTTGCTGACATTCTTCCCGCTGAAATCATCCCTTCCAAATAAAACCGGCTCAAGGCTGAGATGCTGGTTCTTATCGAATTTCCTTTCATAGCAACCTCTCATTTTGTCAGAATTATAGCCAAACATATTCGTATATCTGCCTAATCCTAAACCTTTGATGTTCCATAGGCGCGCTTGAACAAGAATATCGTCATTTATCACCATGTAATCATAAATCCGTTTAGCGAGCATAAAGAAACTGAATGGATACTCGCAGATCGCCCATGGATACAGTAATTTCTTGTCTTTGGGGCCGTAGTCTGACCTTACAAAAGATTCAAAAATATTGTCAGCGTCCGGGGCTTGCTGCAATAAAAACTCAAGCGTTCCGTTCATGCTCAATTCTAATCTTGAATTATCACGTGTCTCTATCTTTACTTCTGCGATAAGCGATTCACTCATCGAATTCACGGTGTCCGTACGGCCAACAACCCAGCCGCCATACCTGTCATCCGGTGGGTGTTTGAGAAGCTCTTTTAGTTCACTATTATTCTGGAACTTAGTAATCTCTCTTGCATTCTGCATTTTACGTGCAATAGGCAGAATCGGGACACAGCAAAGGGATATTGCGTAATTATTTCCCACTTCAAAGGCAATTCTTTCAGTTCTCTCGGCAAGATATTCTCTTGTTCGCTCAATTCTCTTCTCTAAAGTTTCCTCCTGTACCGGGAAACTCACTTCGTTCCGCCCTTCCCGCTCAATCATCAGCTCTTGTATCTGCTGATGGGTCATTCTTGCTCTGGTATCCCCGTCTCTAACCCAGAATTCCTGCTTACCGTCGGATGTAACCATGTGCGGCCGGTTTTTTGATTCAGGAACGAATACAACAACAAATCCCTTATTGCCATCTTCAGCTGTTCTTACAACTTGAATTTCAAGTCCCTTGATGCGAGGTTCGATTGAGCTCTGGCTTACTTGTCTTATCCTCAGCGACTCAACCGTAGGATTTTCAATAGGGGTTTTCACCAAAGATTCACCATTTTCAGAGACGCCGATAATTATCCTGCCACCGTTTTTATTAGCGAATGCAGAGATATCCCTTGCGATCTCGAGATTGCCCTTTCTTTCCGCATAACAATCCCCTTTGTAATCGAGCGTTTCTCCCTCTGGAGCATTCGAATCAATAAGGGCATTTAAATCGCTTGCTGAAATTTTTACTTCAGGTTTAGCATCGAAGTCCATGCCTGTCAAAGCCTCCCATATCCTTCTCATTTCAGATTCAAATACTTCATCAAATGCATCCTTGCTTAGGGCTGATTCATCAATAGAAATATTTTTATTCCCAGCCTCCCGAAGAATCCTGACTACTTCAAGAAACATCGGCTTTATCAAGGTCGAACGTATAAGTGGTGGTTTCTGCTCGAAATCCTGTTCTCCAAGCGTGTGATATATTCTTGAAATGTTGTCGAATAATGGAAGCCAGTTAACCCAGCCAGGCGGACGTTCTCGCCCTATCCCAAGCACTTCCCACCATTTACCGGGATTTTCAAGAGAGAAGTACTTTTCCCGCCCGACGCTCTGGCTTTCAACAAGCCCCGATAATGACATCTCTGTTAATGCATCATACACGCTTTTTTGAGAATATAAAATGTCTCTCGCGATAGAGCTTGGATAGCCCCTCTCGTTTGTGAGTAGATATGCGATGATTTCCGCTCTCGATGACAATCCAAACAGTGATCTTAACTTGAATATCAGGTTTGCGCCGGAATCTACGGGTATCTCAGAGGACATCTGTCTCAACTCGAAATCATTCCTTAACAGACCATGCTTGAGAAACGTTTCGTTCGGATGGTCTGAATAGGGAAGCTCTCTTCCATCCTTGGAAAAAAACAGCGGTTCCCGTTCAGACACCGGATTCCCTTCAAGATGCTTAAGCAGTAGAGTCCATTTGTTGTCGTTGGTCTTGTCCGATAACAGACTACACACGGCGGCAAGGACTCCCCTCTTAGCGTGAGAATAGGCTTCTATGCCCGTCCTCATTCGCCGTACATTAATCCATCTTCCGTTTAAAACCAGCCAATCGAGAACTTCGTCGAATAACCTCGGATCATAACGCCCGAAATCTAAGGTGAAAAGTAAAAGCGCTTCGGGGTCCATAACGCTGTCATCTCTGCCGGGAATAACACCTGCCAGCCCCATCTGGGACCATTTGCCCCACAGGAACTGAAGTGCCTGTTCCATGAAATCTTCCTTCCTATAGCCCTTCAACAACCTCACCAAATCCAAGTTTTTTCAGCATATCGATGAGAATCAATCTAAAGCCTGGCGAAACATCCTGAGTCAGACACCACTGGAAAGCACTGCGCAGCTCCTCGACAGTCGGTATCAATGAGAGAAGATCATCTGCATGCTTGCCTGGTCCCTGTTCAGCCGGCTAAAGCTTTAAATGTATCTGGTCATATCTGCTTATAAAATATATCCTTAACCTGCTCCCGAAGTCCTTATACTCCATCCTTTTCTCAATACCCTGCGGTAATCCATCCTCGACAAGAACAGAGGGCTCGGTGTTTAGCCATCCTTCTTGCAGGTTAAATTGCGTAGCGACAAATTCTGCAGCCGCTTGGATCTCTTTTGGAAGTTCTTTAATCATCCGAAGCTTAAGCTCGCTGGCGCTATCCCTTTCGACAATGGCCATTAAATCGATATCTTTCGTTGGCCTGATTATGAACCCCAGGCAGTTAAGGGCAGCTCCGCCAATCACCACGAATTCAAAGTGCGGAGACTCAAGCTCCTCAAGGTATTCCCCGAGAGCATGCAGTAAATCATCGATTTGCTTGCCTTCAAACATTATTACTTCTACCTCTTATCATAAGTGCTATAACTATAATATCTTGCTTTTAAAGCAAAATCAATACCTAAAGTGCTTAAAAGTTGTCCGTTTCCGAACATTTAAGCTTTCGGCCACATCCTCTACATCCGCCCATGTTCCTTAGCGAGTGCCGTGGACGAGGTTAAAGCCAAATAGCTTGGACTTGTCAATCCTTGAAATGTCGCGCTTGTCCCCCTTCTACTCCAAGACGGACACGGCACC
>CAZSPL010000038.1:20140-21935 GCA_964608735.1 uncultured Planctomycetota bacterium
ATAGACGTCTTATAGATGTTTTCCCGACCGATATCGCTTGCGCCCGGTAGTAATAACGAGTATCATTAATCCATTAAGGGATGCGTATTGCTGTGCGCTTCCATTAAACTATTTCCGGAGGTTTATCATGAGATGTAGAT
The DNA here is from genome assembly GCA_964608735.1 of uncultured Planctomycetota bacterium. Taxonomy (GTDB): domain Bacteria; phylum JAJVIF01; class JAJVIF01; order JAPKYR01; family CAZSPL01; genus CAZSPL01. The sequence goes on from CAZSPL010000038.1 coordinate 20,281, forward strand.
ACATCCTCCTCCTCGCGATGATATTTCTCGCATTTTCAATCGGATGTTCCGGCGGCGGCACGCCGGTTACGCCCGACGGTAACACCGCCGGCGGCCTGCCCTACGCGGCGGTCGAGAATGGACCGGCGCTTCCCGCCGATGCGGAGCGCACCGAAGCCGGCACATTCAATGCAACCCGGATACCTCTCGGGCTGTATGAATTCGCCGCCGACCCGGTCGCGGGAACGCTGAGTATCGCTCCGATGAGAGTCGCCCAGATGCATCTCAACGGCGTGTTCTATCTCGAAAGCGGACCGGTCAACCTTCTCGAACTCGCGGGCCTCCCGCAGTTCTCACAGGGCGGCAAGCAGCTCGATGTCAATATCCGGATCACGCATCCCAACACCGACCCGACCTTCACGGCATTCGACGTGCATGGAATACTGATGTCCAAGGGAAGCATCGGCGACTGGGACGACTCCGGCGTTAAGATACCCGGCCCGGAAAAAACCCATTTGATGAACGCCGACGGTTTCACCCGGTGGTGGAATCCACGCGAGTTCAAGAACCATGGTATTTACGGGTTCCTCGCGGGTGAACTGGGCGGCGATATCCCGGTATTCCAGGCCGCGACGGTGAACGGCTACAAAACATTCGCCGACGGCCTCGGGGCGATGTCGGATATGAGCGACCTTGACCCGGCGTCGCGCGGAATGTTCCCGGCGGGCGCGAATATCACTCGGCATTACACAATATGGCTCGGCGGCGGACTCCTGTTCAACTACGCGGTCGATGCGTCGTGGGCATTACCCACGCACATACCGCCCACACCGCCAGGCGATTTCCCTCTGAAGGCGAACATGCTGGAGCCGTACTGGATAGAAGTCGAAGAATGGAACAACACGCTCTGGTATGAACCTCTCGTTAGCCAGGGCGGCAACGTGTTCTATTACATCACCATACACGACTGGCAGGGAGCCGATACTATCGGCCCCGCGACAATCGAGATCCCCGAAATCGGTATCAATTCAGAGCTGACCGAGATAGCGGCGGAGGATGCGAACAGCATCAAGTACGATTTCCGCGCCATAGAGCCGGCCCTTGTATCGAACGAGGACCTCGAAGTCCTCATCTCGGTGGACTCGACAAACGGAACATATCAGACCGAAGCGACCGATGTAGACAAGCCGCTGAGGTCATACATTTATTTCAAGACCGGCGTAGACAGCACATCGCCCGGCGAAAATCTCCCCCCGGTATGCTCGATGGCCGCAACCACCAACACCGCGATACCCGCGGGCGGCTCGGTTTCGTTCGATGCATCCGGTTCATACGACCCGGACGGCTCCATCGAAGAGTATAACTGGGACTTCAACGGCGACGGCATCTACGGCGATACATTCGACACCGGCACTCAAATCAAGCCGACGAAATTCTTCAGCGAAGCCGGAAATTTCAATGTTCGTCTCGAAATCAAGGATGACGATGACGCGACCGATGTGAGCGATATCGTGCTCGTCAATGTAACCGTCGGCGACAACATAATGCCCTACGCCATCGCCGAAGCGACTACCGACACGGAGATCATGTCCGATGAGACGGTTACTTTCGACGCGTCAGACAGCTACGACCCCGACGGGACCATCGCACAGTATCTGTGGGACTTCGACGGCGAT
>CAZSPL010000039.1:0-21752 GCA_964608735.1 uncultured Planctomycetota bacterium
AGTATAGAAGAACCGTCCCGCCAGCGACCACGAAGATGTGTAGTCATAGCCGACAAGGATGTTCGCGCATAATCCATCGGAAAAGAAATAATCGGTTGCGCCGAGCCATGAGATTCCCGCGCCGCCGTAGAGGCCGTAATTCTCCTCCGGGATCCTCGCGAAGTCCCAAGTGTAGTCGATGCTCATGACACCAACCTTGTCGTATCCGCCATTGGGGAATTCGGCCCTGAAGAAATCGATCGCGGCTTCCCATGTATCGAGCCGGTATTTCAAGCCGAGGGCGAAATCCTCCACCGCGTCATTGTTGGCTGCGATAGAATAGCCCGCCATAACACCGATGCCCGTGTTCTGTTCGCTCGCGAACGCCGGGATTGCCGCCATCATAACGATTATCAGCCCGGCGATAAAAAGCACTGTGATTCTCATAGCCTGCCTCCTCTCCCGAGTGCTGGTGAAAATATAACAGAAAGGGCTCCACATTTGAAGTAAAGTCTTTGTAAACGAAAAGCGCCCGGGAATCCGGACGCCTTAAAGTGGCAATACTGGTGGGCCCAGCAGGATTCGAACCTGCGACCAACGGATTATGAGTCCGCGGCTCTGACCAGCTGAGCTATGGGCCCGCCGGGGCAATAAAATATATAACACCAAGTTGATTACGGCAAGGGGTTCAACCGAGAAGTTTCTTCCTGAGTTTCTGGAGCTTGTCGCAGTTGAGCAGGACCTGCGCCTGGAGCATCGAGTCGTCCTCATCGCATGACTGATGCCGCTGCTCGAACCTTCGGTTCTCGGCGAGGATCTTCCTCTCTATCAGCATATATAACAGGTGCCGCATGTATTTCTCGTCGATCTCCTTCTGGGAGTCTGCGAATATGCAGTCGACCACGAAGCCGAACACCTTCTTGTTCTCGTAGATCCTTGGCTGTACGCTCAGGTCCTTGGTATCGAGCGGGAACGACGGGTCGCTGATGATAGAAAAAACCTCGGCATGCAGCGAGTCCACGAAATCCTCGTCGGTGAGCTCCTTGCGCGCGTCGGATGCGAATTGCGGATGCTTGATAAGCCCGGCGATGAATTCCCGCTCCCGGTCGTTCTCCCCCTCGATATGCAGCTTGATATTTTCCGTCTGGATGCTCTCCCTGATGCCCTTGCGTGGCGCGTTGGCGATGTCGAGCAGGATGCTCGGGTTGATACCGAGCGCGCGTCCGACGCGATTGAGGTATTCTTCCCTCAAATGCATGTGCGGGATGACATCGAGCGATGGAAGCAGCTTGCGGAACGCCTCGATCTTCGCCTCGACCGCCGACGGCGCTTCGCCGCCGGTTGCCCTGTTGAGAAGGAAATCGACAAAATGCACCGCGCGGTCGAGCATTTTGCGGAATTCATCGACCCCTTTCTTCAAAAGCACTGAATCCGGGTCTTCGCCCGGCGGCATCAGCAGCACTCGCGGCTTCATTTCGAGGGTCAGCAGGCTCGGAAGGCTCCGCTCAACCGACTTCTGGCCGGCTTCATCGGCGTCGTAGCACAGGATTATCTCTTCAGAATAACGCCGCAATGTCCCGGCCTGCTTCGGGGTGAGCGCGGTGCCCATCGACGCCACGGCGTTGGTAAGGCCGTACTGATGGCACCGCATCACGTCGGTGTACCCCTCCATCAAGAGAATAAATCCCTCCTGGCGTATCCCCGATTTCGCGAGGTTGATGCCGAACAGCACATCGCCCTTCTTGAATACCAGCGACTCCGACGAATTGACATACTTCGGGCCATCGCCCTTGAGTATCCTCGCTCCGAAGCCGATTGTGTGCGTGAGGACATCGCGTATCGGGATGATAAGCCGCCCGCGGAATGCGTCGTAGACGCCGTAGTCGCCTTTCTTGGCGAGACCCACGGTGATGAGGTCGTCGACGGCGAACCCGGTTGACGTAAGCTCCTTCGTGAGCGCATCCGGGATATCGGTGGGAAGGCTCGAACCGATGTGGAATGCTTCGAGGGTCTTACGGTCATATTGCCGGTCATTCAGATATTCGCGGAACGGGCGGCCGTATTTCGATTTCAGCACCCTAATGAAGAATTCCTCGGCATGCCTGTTGATGTCGTAGAGAACCCGCGTCCTGCCGGGCTTTTCGCCGGGTGTTGCCGGTATTTCGATGTTGTACAGCTCCGCGATGAATCGCACCGCTTCGGGAAACTCGATGTTCTCCTTACGCTGGACGAACGTTATCAGGTTGCCCCCGAGACCGCACCCGAAACATTTCCACAATCCCTTGTCGGCGCTGACCGAGAGTGACGGGTCCTTGTCGCCGTGGAACGGGCACAGCCCCTTGTAGTTTGTCCCGGCGCGTTTCAGCGAGACATAGCGTCCGATGAAGTCGACTATGTCGACCCGCGAAAGGATTTCGTCTATTACGCTGTCCGGGATGTACGCCATTTTATATCCAATCTAAACTACCACAAAAAAACAGCCTATGAAAAGCCGCCTCGCCCGCGAATCAGAACTCCAACCGCCAGAACCCCGGCATGTACATCCGCTCGAATATCATCATCGCGTAGCGGTCGGTACAGCCCGATATGTAATCCGCGGCCGCGCGGCGCCTTTTTTCATCATCATCTATCCATTTGCCTATGTATTTCTGCGAAATCTCCCTGTCCTCGTAAAGCTTCCTGAATATGCCTTCTATAACGCTCCTGATGCGTCCTCCCTCGGAGATAACCTTGGGATGGTCATATACCCTCGCGAACAGGAAATCCTTCAGGCGGTTGATCGACTCGGCGACTTCGGCGCTCACTGTCAGATTCCCGGACTGCCTGCTTTGAGTGATGATATCGAGGACTATGGAGTTGATGCGGTCGCGCGTGGTATCCCCGAGACGTCCCACGAACAACGTCGGCAGGTCGTCCTTTCCGACGAGTCCCGCGCGATAGGCGTCCTCGAGGTCGTGGTTTACATAAGCAATCCTGTCGGCTATCTTCACGACCTTGCCCTCGATGGTTGCCGGCGTGCAGTCATCGGTGAGATCATAATCCCCCAGCCCCTTTGAATGGTTCCCGATACCGTCGAGCGTCTCATATGTCAGGTTGAGCCCTTTGCCGTTGTTGGCGAGTTCCTGGGCGATACGCACGCTCTGTATCTGGTGCCGGAACCCGTCCTTGATATTCCATTCACGCATCAGGCTGTCGAGGATCCTCTCCCCCATATGCCCGAACGGTGTATGCCCGATATCATGCCCGAGCGCGATGGCCTCGGTGAGGTCTTCGTTCAGGCTGAGCGCGCGGCTTATCGTACGCGCCACCTGCGCGACTTCGAGCGTATGCGTCAGCCGCGTGCGGAAATGGTCCCCTTCCGGCGCGATGAATACCTGCGTCTTGTGCGATAGACGGCGGAACGCCTTAGAATGAAGTATGCGGTCGCGGTCGCGCTGGAACTCGGTGCGTACAGGGCAGGGCTCCTCCGGACGGCGACGCCCCCTGCTTTGGGATGAAGGCATTGCGAGAGGGGAGAGGTTGGATTCTTCCCGACTGATGATAAATCCTCTGATATCGTCGCCGTTATCCGTACCGGATGGCATCATTCCCTCCGTTGGGGATATTATACATTTTTATCAAGGGGGATTTCGTTCTCGACTATCGATTCGTTCCCATCAGGCGATGAAGTCTCGCTTTCGACATCGAGCTCTTCGGGGGGAAGATAATCCGATCCGAGACCTTCTATTTCGTTCTTCTTCCTGTCGCGCTCGTTCAGCATGTAATATTCTTCATCGCGGTAAAACGTGAGCGGCGCGACGAGCGAAAGCTCAAACAGCTCGCACCCGGGATAATAGAACAGCAGGATGTTGTTGTAGTGTATGCCATTTTCCGCGCGCCCCTTTGCGCCCCACTGGCACATTCCGACGCCGTGCCCAAATCCCCTTCCCGTGATGTGATACTTCCCGCCGACAAAATCAATATCGAAATTGGTCGACGGGATAGCGTTCGGCTCGATGTTCGCATCCAGCGCCGCCCGGAATTCCGCCCCGGTGGCGAGGTGGTCGCGATCGCCGCTTATATAAATAATGCGCACCCAGTCGAACTCCGTGCGCGATGCAATCGTCAGCGATGAAAGTTTCTGCCCGGGGTCGGTGTGAACCGACTTTTGCAAGGCTCCCATGACAGTGTCGTAGTCATAATCGCGTACCCACTCGTACAGCGGTGATTCCTCGCAGTAATGCCCCCATGGCGACAAATCTTCCTGGCCGACGAGGTATGGCACCTCGTGATTCGGGTTGAATATATCGGTCGCCGAGGCGCTGCGTCCGCCGCACGTGGACGTGTAGAGGCAGTTGGCGATATTGCCCTTGTAGAGGAGAACCTCCCCTTCCGTATCGACGACCGCCTTCGTGGTGGCTTCAGTTTCGGCGAATTTGCCGGCATATGCCTGGCTTACCACCGTATCGGCGAGGTCGAACCCCCGGTAGCCGAACCGCCCGATGTTGTAGAATGCATAGCTTCTCGCCGCCACCGCCTGCGCCTTCAGGGCGTCTTCCGGCCAGCTTGGGGGCATCTCGGCGGGAACCACACCGAGAAGGTATTCTTCCATCGGCACGACATTTATCGCAAGGAGATGGTCATTTTCAACGACGATTTTGAAGTAACCCCTGTACGGCCGCAGCTTGTCTTTCCTCTCGCCGATGAGTATCTGGCCATCCTCGACCATATCCCCCGCAGGCTTGATGTAGATGGCGTCCTGCGGGAAATTGTACTCCTTACCCGTGGGGCTCATGAGCTTGAGGAATTTGTCGTCGGTCGCATCCACGCGCCATACCTGGTCGGTGAAGCCCGAATGGGACGCGGCGGTTTCCTCGCCGAGGTAGATATCGAACGTGCCGCGTGAAATCGAGAAATAAAGCTTCGGCGACGGCGTGATGCTCAGCATGCCTATCTTTATTTCCTGCTCCCGGCTGATGGTCACTTCTTCGGGAGTAATGGTCGATGCCGGCACCGTGGGGCCTTTCTCGTCGGTGCATCCGGCGAGGAGCATCGATAGAATCGCGAGGAGGAAGGCAGACAGGATTACGTTTCCGGATGTACGGGTAATTCTCAATCTATTTCCAATATGTCTATAATGTCTTTTCATTTATCCGACTTAATATCAGCATTTCACAACCCGCGGTTACATGCGGTTCATCGTGTTTCATCAGCGTTTGTCATTATTTCCACCCAACGTGCCGACACCCGACTGCAAGAACGCGGAGAGCATTTCATCGGCAAGCCGCACCCCGAGCTCGGCATCGGCGGGCTTGATCTCGGCGGGGTTCACCTCGGTATTAGACGCTTTGTACAGGCATTCCAGCGCCTTTATGTTCACCGGGTGATACACACCCTGCTCCCCGGCGCATTTGTCGCAGATAAACGCCATCTGCGTGCCGTCGAAGTGGATCTTCTTCGAACTCGCGCTCCCGCAGCAGTTGCATCCCGTGAGGTCGGGGAATATCCCGTGCTCGATGAGCATCCGCGTTTTGAATATCAGCTCGACAAGCCCGGGATCGGCGCCCGCTTCGAGCATGTCCAGCGCCCCGATGAGCGACTCGTATGTCGATTCGTCGGGAAGCCCTTCCTCGGTGAGCTTGCCCGCGGCTTCGAGAAGGCTCCCCGCGCAGCAGATGAGCCGGTAATTCGAGTTGATGCTCGAGTAGCATCGGATATTCTCGGCTTGGCATACGATATCGAGGTTCCGTCCCTCGGCGAACAGGAAGCTGTTCACCATCATCGGTTCGAGGCATCCGGAGAATTTCGATTTCCCTTTCCGAACCCCCTTTGCCACGGCCGAGATCCTACCGCGGTCCTTTGTAAGGATTCGCAGGATACGGTCGGCTTCGCCGAGTTTGTTTCCGCCGATAACGATGCCTTCAGTCGTGTACTGCGCCATAGTTTCCGTCCGACGATATCCACATAAAATTATATCACCGCCAAGCGCCGCCGGAGTTGAGAAACGTATCTACAGTGGGTAATCCGGGTCAAAATATTGTAAAACATGGATACCCGGCTTCCGGGGGAATCAGAACTGCTTCTTGCTGTCTATGAGGATAGTCACCGGGCCGTTGTTCACGAGATGAACTATCATCCTCGCGCCGAATATCCCTTCCACAACGCGCGCGCCGTATTTCCGCATTTCCTCGTTCAGCGCATGCCAGTATTCCTCTCCCTTCTCCGGTGGTGCGGCATCGGTGAACGACGGGCGGAATCCTTTCTTGACCCGCCCATGCAGCGTGAACTGGCTTACCGACAATATTTCGAGCCCCAGATCGAGCGCGCTGAGATTCATTTTATCTTCGCCATCGGGGAATATTCGTAACCCGCTTATCTTATTGGCCATCCACTGGATATCCTGCTCGCTATCGTCGGCGTCGATGGAAATCAGCGCGAGGAGCCCCCGGCCGATCTCGCCGACGATATTGCCATCAACTTTGACAGTCGCTTCATCGACGCGCTGGATAACCGCACGCATTTTGCCCTCCCAAAACTAATCACAATAGTATAACAACTTGGTGATGCAGTGTCCCTACAGTATGATCCGCTTCACTTCCATCACATCGTCGACGGTACGAAGGAGCCTTATGATGCGGTTCAACTGCGTGGTATTGTGCACTTTCACCGTCAACTTCAAGCTTACGGTTTTGTCCTTGGCGAACTGCATTTTCATATCCGCGACGCTGGCATCGCCGGTGGTGGTGACCTCGGCGACGTCGCGTAGAACGCCGATCCTGTCGAGCGCCCAGAGCTGTATGTTCGCGACGAATGATTCATCGGTATGGGAGGCCCATTGAACCGGGACTTTCCGCTCGTTGTCGAGAAGCGGCGAATTCAACTGCGTGCAGTTTTCCCTGTGAAGCGTGACGCCCCGTCCCTTCGTGATGAAACCTATCACTTTGTCGCCGGGAATGGGGCGGCAGCATCGCGCGAAACGCACCCAGATATCATCCTCGCCGTCGACGAGCACGCCGAGCTTTTTTGCGTCGCCCTCAACAGCGGCCTGCGTATCCTCTTCCTCGGTCACGCTTATCGCGCGTTCGCGCTTGAGCCTGCTCTTCAACCTCTGCCGTACGCGGTTTAATACTTGCTTCGGGCTCTGGTCGCCGCGCCCGATTGCCGCGAGAAGCCCGTCGAGGGCCTTATATCCGTAATGAGTCAGTTCCCTCTTGAGAAGATCCTCTTTCGTAAGCTCCACGCTTGCCAGCCCGAGCTTCTTCTCTTCCTTTATGAGAAGTTCGTGTCCGAGCGCGATCTGTTCATCCTCGCTCTCCCTGCGGAACCAGTGCCGTATCTTCTGCGCCGCATAGGGGGAACGCACGAAGCCGAGCCAGTCGCGCGACGGTCCCACCTTCTTCTTCGTGGTGATGATCTCCACTATCTGGCCGTTCGTGAGCGGCGTGTTGAGCGGAACCATCCTCCCGTTAACGCGCGCGCCGCGGCATCGATGCCCGATCTCGGTGTGAATCTTGTACGCGAAATCGATGGGCGTCGCTCCCTGCGGAAGCGAGATAACATCGCCCTTCGGCGTGAACGCGAACACTTCGTCGGAGAAGAAATCGAGCTTGACGTTGTCAACGAATTTACGCGCGTCGCCCGTGTCGTCCTGCGCGTCGAGCGTCTGCCTCAGCCATTTCAGCTTTTCATCGAGGTCGGTGATGGTGCCGCGTTTTTCCTTGTATCTCCAGTGCGATGCTATTCCGAACTCGCACATCTCGTGCATTTCCTGGGTGCGTATCTGTATTTCGACGGGACGTTCCCTCGGCCCGAAAACCGTGGTGTGGATGGAACGGTAGCCGTTGGGCTTGGGACGCCCGATGTAGTCCTTGAACTTCTCGAAGATCGGGCTGTAGACCGAATGGATAGTGCCGAGGATGGCATAGCAGTCGCGTATTTCATCGGCGATAATTCGTACCGCCGTAAGATCGGTCAGTTCTTCATACCTCAACCCCTGGTCTTCCATCTTCCTCCATATCGAATATATATGTTTCGCGCGTCCCTGCACGCGGGCCTTGATCTCGGAGCGGTTGAGAAGCAGTTCGAGCGCCACGATGACTTCCTGCAAATATGCTTCGCGATCATCGCGCCGCATGTCGAGTTTCCTCGCGAGGTCGCTGTATGCCTCGGGATTGAGTATCTTGAACGACAGGTCTTCGAGCTGCCATTTAATCTGGTGTATCCCGAGCCTGTGGGCGAGGGGAGCGTAGAAATCGAGGGTCTCGCGAGCGATGGCGGCGCGCCGCTCGGGGGGCAGGTATTCTATGGTGCGTATGTTGTGCAGCCTGTCGGCGAGCTTGACGATGACAACCCTGATGTCCTGCGCCATCGCAAGGAACATCTTCTTCTGGTTCTCCGCGCGGGTGTCGTCTATCTGCTGGAATTCGACACGCCCCAACTTGGTGACGCCGTCAACGAGCTCGGATATCTCCTTGCCGAAATTCTTCTCGATATCCTGCAGCGTCGTCTCGGTATCCTCGACTGTGTCGTGGAGGAATCCCGCGGCCACGCTCGGCGGGTCGAGTCGCAGGTGGGCGAGTATCCGCGCGACTTCGATGGGATGCGTGATGTAGTCATCCCCCGATTTGCGCTTCTTCTCCTTGTGGGCGTTTTCCGCGAACCTGTACGCCCGCAGTATGAGGTCGATGTCTGTCTTCTTGTCGAACTGCGCGTATGTGGCGAGGAGCTGCATCAGGCCGGTGCGCGGCTTGCCCTCGATATGGAGGTTCCAGTCGTCGAGTTTTTTCTTAAGCTGTTCCTCGGTAATTACCATGCCGTGTCTTCCTGCGCCACAAGCGCCACACTATATTATACTATCGCGGTGAAATAAAAAAACAGCCCGCGATATTTCATCCCGGGCGACCTCGTCCCCCCAGACCTGTTACACCTGTAAAATCAGTACTTTATCAGGCTCAGTACGTCGTAACCGCTTATCTTCCGCATCCCTTCGAGAAACGTCAGTTCAATCACGAAGCCGAACCCGACCACTTCGCCGCCGCATTTCTCGACAAGCTTCGCCGTGGCCTCGGCGGTACCGCCGGTGGCGAGAAGGTCGTCGATGATAACCGAGCGCTCGGAGTTGCATACGCCGTCGATGTGAATTTCCAACGCGTCGGTGCCGTATTCCAGCTCGTATTCTTCCTTCAACGTGCTGTACGGCAGCTTGCCCGGTTTGCGTACCGGCACGAATCCGGCGTTGAGCCGCAATGCGAGCGGCCCGCCGAAGATGAATCCCCTTGATTCGATACCCACCACCTTGGTGATATTCTTGTCGCGGAAATGCTCGTAAAAACGGTTCACCGCTTCGTCGAACGCTTCGGGCGCCATCAGGAGCGGGGTAATGTCCTTGAACACGATTCCCGGCTTCGGGAAATCGGGGATATCCCTTATGTAATTCTTAAGTTCCACATGGACCTCCACGGCTTATGCAAAATCGCTGATATGGTACTCTATTATCGGATCGGGATACTTCTTCATCAACTGCCCGAGCATCTCCACGAAATCCTGTGTCACCTCTACGATCTTCCCCGCAAGCTCCGCGTCGATGTTGTCGTGTTTGCCGGCGATCGCTTCCTCGCGGTAGGTGTGTATCTTGTGCAGATGCTCGGCATAATTCCGGCTGACGATACGCTTTTTCACGAGTTCCTTGCGGTATATAGACGACACCGCCCGGTGGCTTGCCGCGTCCGCCCCGAGGTGGGCGAGCGTCGCCTTGGCTGCCATGAACATGATGTTATACGCTTCGTTGATGATATTCTCGTATTTCCCTTCATGGTATTCCCTCCCAAGCATCTTGGCTCTTACGCGCGCTGACGTAATGAGCCGATCTATTTCTTCTCTCTCTGCCATCGGTTACATCATCCTCCCTGCAGTATTGCCCATTGTCCCGCACCCCCCATTCGCCTAATGGAACTCTATATCCATGAGGCGCAGCCGGGCGTTCCTGTAACCGCGGAATTCGTTCATCTCCGGGATTACCACCGCGTCCGCGCGCCCCGTAAGCTCCCTGTCGAATATGCCGTCGCGGTTCATGCCGAACCCGACAGCGTCCATCGTCTTTCCGTCCCCGCGCAGCCTGAGCCTGACATGGGTGCCGTCCCCCATTGTAGCATAATCACATATTTCCAGGCCCTTCATTAAAAACGAAGGCTCCTCGTTGCCGCGTCCCCACGGCTGCGTCTTCATCAACTCCTCGACATCTTCCTCCCTGAAATCACCGGGTGTCAATTCACCGTCGGTGACAAGCTCCGGGCAGAATGACGCCGCGTCGACTTTGCAGGCGTCCGCCGTCGCGAGGTCGTTCACGAAGCCGGGGAACTCATCGATGCGTAGTTTGAATCCGACCGCCCTCCTGTGGCCGCCGCAACTGATCAGGCTCCCGCTCGCTTCACGAAGCGCGCTCAACAGGTCGAAGCTTCCCGATGTCCGTCCCGATCCCTTGCAGAAGCCCCCGTCGATATCGGTGGCGATGAGCGCCGGCCTCCGGTATTTATCTACCAGGCTCGATGCAATCAGCCCGAGAACACCTTCATGCCACTCCGGGTGCCTAAGCGCGAGTATCGGGCCGTCCCATCCGCCGGAGTCGAGCATCGCCGATGCTTCTTCCACTCCCTTCGACGTGTATGACTTGCGGCGGCGGTTCAGGTATTCCAGCCTCGATACCAGCTCGCTGATTTTCACGTTGTCTGCGGTGCTTAGCAGCGCGGCGGCGAGCTTCGGCGAGTCGAGACGTCCGGCTGAATTCAATCTCGGGCCGAGGACGAATCCGAAATTGAATACATTGATCTCGCGAGGGTTTACTCCCGCGCGCCTGGTTAGTTCGAGCAGTCCCGGCGGCGCGTCCTCAGCGAACGCCGCGAGTCCTCTTGCTACTATCGAACGGTTCTCCCCGCTGATGGGGCACACATCGACAACCGTGGCCATGGCGAGCAGCGAGAGGTTGCGGAGGATGAATTCATCGGCGCTTCGTCCGCAAGCCTTATGAACCATCGACACGAGCTTGGCGGCGACCATCGCTCCCGACAGGTCGGCGTAAGGATAGCCGCATCCGTCTATCTTGGGATCGACCACCGCGTATGCCCTTGGAAGTTCCTCAGGCGGCTCATGGTGATCGGAAATTATAAGGTCGATTCCCGACTCGGCGAGGAATTCCGCTTCGGCAACGTTGGAGATGCCACAGTCGACCGATATCACGAGGGTCGTGCCGTCCGAAACCGCTTTCCGGAGGACATCCATGCTCAGCCCGTAGCCGTGGATCGTCCTTTCCGGCAGGAACAGCTTGCAGTTCGCGCCGAGTTCTTTCAGCCCCTCGTATGTGACAAGTCCACCAACGACCCCGTCTACGTCGTAATCCGAGCAGACCAGAATACTCTCGCCGGCGTCTATCGCGCCCTTGATTCTCGCTGCAGCTTTCTCGACATCGGGAAGAAGCTCTGCCGCATGAAGCCTTCCCGATTCGGGACTCAGATAATCAATCGAGTCGGATGGCCCGATGCCGCGGGCGCTGAGCAGCATCGAGAGCGGCTTCCCGGTGTTGGGATAGTCATTCAGGACAATGTCCGGAGTTTTCCAGCGGTAGCGTGGAAATGTCGGTGTCGATTCGCTATGTGCTTGCCATGTCTGGGGCATTGTAGTATGTGAGCGTTATGATAACAAAAGGCAGATACACGATGAACAGGTAATAGATGATAGCCACCACGAGCAGGAACTGGATGGCGGTGCGCACCTGTTCGGGGCTGAAGCGGGTATCGCCCACCTTGAGCCCGGAGCTGTAGAAGAATCCGCGGATGAGCATAAGCGATATCAGAAAAACCGCGAGCAGCTTGAAGATGACGAAATAAACAGGTCCCTTGACGAGAAAGTAGTCGATGAACCGGTTTGCTTCGCTGGCGAGGTTGCCGCCTTTCTGCAGCGCCATAGTCTGCCACGCGTCGGCGGCGTTGAGAATCCACAACAGACCGAGGTAGATGAAGAATTTGCGCCTGCTGGGCGTGGCGAGAAAATTATATGCCCTGTTAACCAGGCTGAAGGGCGTGAACATCATTCCCCCCGCTTGAAACGGGTCTAATCGCCTTCCTGGACCTCCGCGTTGTTCAGGAAAACCTGGACCCCGAGAATGGCATCGGTAAGCGACAGCTCGTAAAACCCATTGACCGGCACGGGGTTCCATTCGAAATCATACTGCGAGTAAAAACCGTTGTATGCTTCATCGTAAGCCCTGTCATGTATCAGGTCGGAAATCCCCTGGACCAGCTTAAGGTAATTGTAATCATCGAAGTAACGCAGGTAGCGCACGAGCGCTGAGTAAAGGAGCAGGTTGACGTCGGGACGCTTGGGCTCGAATTCATACTGCGATTTGCTCTCGTTGAACTTGTCGTAGAAGAGGCCATGCTCGAAATCGAAAAGCGGCGTAGTCTGATCGATAAACGGCGCCATTATCTCCTTCACCTTGTCGAGTATAGCTTCGTCCTTCGTCTGCTCGTAGTAATCCATCATGCGGTTAAGCGCCACCGCGAGCTCCGTTGTTTTATATGAGCCGATCGCCTTCGCGTTGGTATTGCCCGCCTGGCCGTATGTCAACTGCGTGTAGAACATCTTGTACTTGTCGTTATAGTCCGCCGCGATAAGTCCGTCATATAACGTCCTCGCTGCCTGGACATATAGCGGGTCTCCCTTTTCGGCATAAATCTGAAGCAGGACGACATCGTTGAAGAATGTCGGCGACAGCGTTCTCGCCGCCTGTCGCTGCTCAAGAAGCGAACGCTGTTCCGCGGTCTGGGTGAGACGCCCCACCTTGTTGATGTAATCGGCGTATGTCCAGTAGCGTGAATCGCCGGTTATCTGGTAAAGCTCGACGAGATCGAAGAATGACTCCATGGTGTAGCGGGTCTGGGCGGGATGTGTCTCGAATATCTTCCGTACGAGCGAATTCATCCTGTCGTAGTCGTCATCGAAGATGGACATCGTGGGGTTAAGTCTCTTGTATTTCGCGAGGGCAAGCAGGTACTTGACATGCTTGCCGACATGCCCCAGCGCGTAGTTGGCATCGCCCTTGATGCCCGTCTTCACGTAGCCGGTATCGCGGTCCACGAATTCCACCGACTCGTCGAGCATCCGCTCTTCGCTCATGAAATAATATTCGTGGAGCAGCAGCAGCAGGTTTTCAATCTTGCTGTTGTATGCCAGCGTATCCGCGGGAAGCCTCACATCTTTACGCGACGGCGGCTCGAAACCGAGGTCTTCGAGTTTCAGGATGACTTTCTCTTTCGATGTGACCTCCGCCTGGATGGTCGCTTCCATTTCCGCCTGTTCCACCTTCACGAGTGCTTCCGGCTTGACAGGGGAAGTCTGCGATGTCTCGTACACGGCGATTGAGACAAAACCGGTTACCAGGGACAGAATAACGGAGAAAAATACGGCTTCTATGCCCCGTACAAATGTTGTCGGCACGGAAATCCTCCAGCTTGAAGCGCTTAAGCATATTTAAAATTTGTTTGAATTTTACTCAATCGATGCCCCGATTTCAACGTGTCGCGCCTATGAAAAAGCCCGGTATGTTCCCGGGCTTGGTTATCGCTTTAATACCGCCGGCTATTTATCTATCAGCCCAACCTTGCGCGCGCCCCTGAGATAGCTCGATTCCTTGGTATTCGTGAGGCTGAACTTCTCCATGCAGAACTCGCCGATATCCTCGAGCACGTTGACCGGGTAGCCGTGGGATTCGATTTCGAGTATCGTCTCCCGCTTGTGCGTGAAGCTCGCCTCGTCGATGTAGGTCAGGTTGTCGAGGCTCAGGTGCATGTGCTGTTCACCTTCGCCGAGCTGGATTTCCTCCGACAGCGCCTCGACAGTGATGAGTGGTTTTACAGGCTCCCCGACGAGAATCATGCCGATCTCCGAGAAGAATTCCCTGATACGGTCCCAGTGCCAACCGTCCAGGTTAAGCTTGCGCTCGTGGCGTATTACAGCCAGCTTCAGGTTATCCGTGCGCGTATCAGGCGTCTTCAGCGTGAGCCGTCCCTCGCTCTGGGTCTTCGTGATGAATCGCCGCTCGCGTATCCGCAGGCTCGAATCCTTGTTCAGCAGGATGAAAGTTCCCGTATCGAAATACCTGTCGATGGTCCGCACCGGCCTCAGGTGGTCGGTATGCATCACAAGGCTGAACGAACGCGCCACCTCGTTCACCAACCTGCGGTAATAGAAATCCTCGTTCAGGATGAATTTGATTTCAGCTTCAAGCATTTTCCAATACCTCCTCCAGGATGAAAAATGAGAACGGCAAAGTATAGCAGATAGGCTTATCATATCAACCCCATGCAATCCCGGGGACAGGCTCCGAAGCATGAAGGCACGATCTCGAAATAGACTGTCCCCTCACCGGATACTAATTAACATTTCGAGAAAATCATCTAAGTTAACAGGATGAAAGAGTAACTCAGGAGAGTGGAATTATGCGTTCTACAGGCTTTTCCTTAGCCGCAATCCTTCTCGCGGTTGCGTTTATATTTGGATGTTCCGGCGGCACCGCGCAGCCGGTCATCCCCTCGGAATCGCAGCCGCCCGCGAATACCGCCGACTCCATCTCAAGCCACTCCTTATGGGGCTTGTGGCAATTCACAGCGGATCCCACCGCCGGCACCCTCGATGTTGTTCCCCTGCGCACCACAGACCTGCATCTCAATGCTCTGCCCTTCCTCGAACCGCCTCCATTCGTCTACCTCACGCTGGAGACTCTTCACATTAACGGCAACATCATAGAAACCGACATAGGCCTAAGGCATCCGTTCCTCGGATTGAACCAGTTCACCGGATTCGATGTATGCGGCATCTTCATCTCCAACGGCTCCTTGAGCGGATTCGACGATCCCGCGCTGGTGATGGCAGGCGATGCCGACACCCGCATGCTGAATCCCGACGGCTACTCACGCTGGTGGAACCCCACGGAGTTTCCCGATAACGGCACGATTTTTGGTTATACCGACGGCGAGTTGGGGACGCCCGATTCGATCGGGGATTACAACTCGACATTGAATGGATATAAATATTACTGCGACGACCTTGACGATCCGGACGACCCGCTTAGCGATGTATCGCTTGTCGGCCGCGGCGTGTTCAGCGCGGGGCATAAGAATGTCCGCCACTACACAATCGAACTCGCCGGCGCAACGAAAATATTCAACTATGCCGTCGACGCGGCATGGAAATTCCCATCCGGCGCTCCGCCTTATGATGTCCCCGGCGATTTCGGTCCGCTGGCGAACAGGCAGGAAGCCTGGCGCGCGGATGTAACCGAAACGCTGAACACGCTCTGGGACGACGGCATCTTCTCGGGCGGGGCGCTTTCACTTTCAATCGATGTCTATGACTGGTTCAACGCGTCGCTCAACCAGGTTTCCGTACAATCGCCGGGCAATTTCGACCCGGTGAATGCGGGCGCGCCCATAGGCGGAGGACCCGGGTACAGCACATATGAGGTCGATATTCCGAGCGCGACCCCGGGAGCGGGATGGATAGACATTCTCATCACCGCGTCCTGCGAGGACTCCGGTTACGGCGGCGCGATTCCCGGGGCACCGGTCGCGGCATACTTCATCCACACGGCGCCGGTGGCGGCGGAGCCTCCCGCGGGATGGGAACTCGTGCTTGAAAACGCCCAGCAGGTTCTCGACCCGATAACGGGCGACTGGCCGCAGCTCGATGACTATTCCCCGACGATTGCCGAGACGCAGGACGAGAGCATGCTCGTGCTGTGGTTCGCAGTCAACGATACGAATGACATCGTCGGTTATTACGAGGGCGGAAGTAACTGGGGAAGCGGGTTGTATGGCTTCAAGAGCACCGACTCTGGATTGACCTGGAATGAGGGGCAGAAGGAACACACCGGCATCGGCGCGGAACTGATAATGCGCGACGGGCTCAAGTCGCTGCCATACATCAGCGGCGCGCGGATGCACTGTGCGTGGCCCGGCTATCCGTCGTCCACATCATCAACCAACTACGTGAGTCAGCTTGAATATACCGACCAGCATCATGTTTTCTGGAAAACAAAGGCTGACAGGTTTGTCGACGCGGTTATAAGGGACGACGCGAAGCTCGTGGTTTTCAGCGACTATGGGGGAGAGATCAACGCGCAGGTTTCCACCGGGACCGACTGGGACGACCCGAGCCCGTTCTGGTATCCACCCGGCGAGCAGAAGCCGGACCATCTCGTCGCAGACCCCGGATATGTAAGCCAGGTGCGTTCGGCGGCACGGGATTTATTCGGCGTCCTGTACCTGGTCTATTACACAGGCGATACCGGCTCCAATAATGACATCGTCCTTTCGAGCTCGACCGACGGAGGCGTGTCATGGGACCCGCAGACAATGTTCGACGGCGATCCCGCTCTCTATGAGGAAGTCCGCGACCCGAGCATATATATCTTTGACGATGATATCTACATAACATACACGCGCAAGAACATCGCGCTCAACCAGTATCAGTTGATGCTGCTGATTTACGACGGCACCCCGGTGGGGCAGGGCACCGTGATAGCCACGTCGGACAATCCGATATCCGATGCGGAAGCGATTTCCGGCATGATCCAGAGCACACAGCTTACGGCGGTGACATATGCCGCCGACGGGGGCGTGTACTGCGCGTGGCGGATGGACGCCGATGCATTCTCCTCCCCGGCGCTCATAAGCGCGGCGGGAGTCGAAGGCTCACTTTCCGATTTCATCATCGATTTCGTTCCCTCCGAGCCCCATGCATACCTGCAGTTTGTGTGGTGCGAGAGGGATGACGAACTCGATAATTGGCAGGTTTATCACCGCCGGGGATACATGCAACAGTAGAGGATGTATTATACTCAGCATGTAATAATGGATTACACGGGAGAATATGATGGATAGAAAACTCTTCTGCTTACTGACAATCCTCGCTATGGCCATAGCACTGAATAGCTGCTCCGGTGGAAACGCCGGGTTGAGTGCCCCGGTCGCGGATGAACCCGCGGCAGCCAACACGTCGCAAGTGGCAAATCATTACACGTAGGGCCTCTGGCAATTTGCCGTCGATCCGGCATCGGATACAATCGATATTATCCGGCTTCGAACCGGCGATTTCCATCTGAATGTGCTGCCCTTCCTCGAGCCGCCGCCGTTCGTCTACCTGTCGCTTGAAAGCCTGGAGATAAACGGCAATATCGTTGAAGCCGATATCGGTTTGCGACATCCGTTCCTCGGTCTTACCGAATTCACGAGCTTTGATGTTTGCGGTATCCTCATTAGCAACGGTTCCGTCTCTGGATTTGACGAGGCGGATCTACTCATGCCGGGGCAGGGGATACGCGGCTGTTGAACCCCGACGGCTTCACGCGCTGGTGGAATCCATCGGAGTTTCCGCAGGATGGGACTATTTTCGGGTATAAGGACGGCTTGCTCGGTACGACTGATTCGATTGCCGATTTCAACTGCACGTTGAACGGCTACAAATATTTCTGCGACGATTTGGACGATTCCGATGCCCCGCTTACCGATGTAACCCTCGCGGGAAGGGGCATGTTCAGCGCGGGGCAGAAGAATGTCCGGCATTATACGATAGAGCTTGGCGAGGACGGCCTCATATTCAACTACGCCGTCGATGCCGCATGGCAGTTTCCGTCGGGCGACCCGCCCTATACGGCCCCGGATGATTTCCTTATGACCGCGAACAGGGATGAGCCGTGGCGTATAGATATCGAGGAAACGGGAAATACTCTCTGGAACGACGGCGACTCGTCGGGAGGAGAACTTCACCTGTCGGTCGACGTCTACGACTGGCTCGATGCCGGTTTGAATACAGTGCGCGTCGAATCTACGGGGAACTTCGCGATTACCCAAAGCTCAGTACCCACCGGCGGTGGTGATGGATATTCGACATATGAAATCGACATAACATCGGCGACCCCTTCGGAGGGCGAAATTTCATTATTGATATCGGTCGATACCGGGATCGAGGGCTACCAGGGGATGCTTCCCGGCGAGACTATAGCTTCCTACTTCATGCATTCCGTTTCGGTAAGCGGTGAGACCCCCGCATCGGTTCATTTCGAACTTGGCGATGGCGCGCTGCTTTCCGATTATTATTATGATGACATCTCCCCCGCATGGCGTGGGAAACAGATAACCGCCTGCGGTGCGTGTGGGTTTCCGACCAGTTGGATCCCGTGCATCCATATTCGATACCGCGCGGGATGCGTTCCGATGACGGCGGAAATACCTGGACCGATGAACAGACTTACGGCAGCCATGGCGGCACGCGTCTGTGGGACCACATGAAGATCACCCCCGCCGACAACGGCAACTCGTTTATGCTGTATGCGCTGAGCGGAACGACAACCGACAACCCATATTACGAAGCGGGAAGAACCGGCGATAAGTCCATAAGCTGGAACTATGCCAACATGTTCGTCGCGTTTGACGACTGCGGCGAGGCGTTCTGCACGTCCGACGGCTACGTGCATGCATTCGGCGACGATATGTCCGGCAGCCCGGGAATACTCCAGAAGAAAGGAAACCAGCTATGGACATGGTTCTATGACTGGACCGGCTATCCCGGCGACCCGCCGCCGAACTGGTGGTGGCCGGAGGTTCCCGTGTACGCGGTCGCGGCGGCGCCCGCGCACATTTCCGACACTCGCTCCATCGGCGATGACTCATCGGGCACGATATATCTCGCTTATTCGGCGGGCTTGTCCGACAATTTCATCAAGCTCGCGAAATCCACCGACAACGCCGTCGGTCTGACATGGGAGCAGTTGACGGTATATAACGGAGCGGGATATAGCGGCGTGAGCGATCCCGGGCTCGATATCGACCAGGACGACAATATTCACATCGCGTTCCTGAGGCACAACGATTCATCGGGCGAGGATGAAGTCTGCTATACATATTCCACCGACGGCGGTGTTGAATGGGCGGACCCGGTTATCGTGAATGCATCGGCGAACGCCATGACCGATACGCCGGTCGAGGCATACGAAGCGTTCGGCGTGGACATTGTCGCGATTGCATTCGAGGATGGCGATTCGGTGTGGTTCGCATATTCGCTCGACGGCGGTACATGGTCGGAGCCGGCGTTAGTATCATACACGGGCACGAGTGTTGACAGGATGCCGGATATGGTTACCGGAACCGATAATAATCTTCATTTTGCCTGGTCGCATGAAGGAGCCGATGATTGGGAAATACATTTCAATAATGCCGTGCTCGTCGAGGATTAACGGCCTCCGGGACCGCCCGGTGGTTGTGTGATGCCGGGTTTTCATTTTATCGAAAGTAGTGATAAAAAAGCCGGTTTGAAACCGGCTCTTTTACTTCCGACTAAGAATCGCGCTTACTTACCCGATACGATTCTATACATCCCCTTGGACAACTTCTGGAAATTCGGGTCCTTGTTCAGGATCTGGTGCACCGCGTGCGGGGCGTTCTTGCCACCGAAGCCGGGATACTTGTCTTTCACGGCTTTCACGACGTGACTGAACCTGACTTCCTTCCCCAGACCACCCATTACTTTGAGCACCTTATCCCTGTTCGACAGCGCCTGCCTTCCCCTCTTCTTCTTGGGCGGGCGACCGCGGCGTCCAACGACCTTTGCGGCACGTTTTTTCATCTTTGTGCCGGGCTTCCGTCCGCGGCGCTTTCCTGCCGGCTTGCCGGCGATGCCGCCGAGAGATTTGAGAAGCGCTTTCTTCTCGCTAAGCTCCTTCTCGAGCCGGCGGATCTCCTTTGAAAGGTCTTTGGATAATCTGTTGATCTGAGATGAGAATGAATCAGCCATAATATTCACTCCATAATGTATTATTAAACTTGGTTAAGCTTACACTACATTAAAGTATTTTACAATGCCGGAAATAAAAATCAAGTGGATTTCTGCTTAAAACAGCGGAAATGACTTGGATGAATGCTTCCGGCGAAGGAAATACATCGCGTGTAAAGAATTTGTAACTTTCAATACAAGCGATGAAATTATTCCACGGTGACGCTTTTCGCCAGATTACGCGGCTGGTCGACATCGCACCCGCGCCAAACCGCGATATGATACGCTATAAGCTGAAGCGGGATCGTAAGTAGGATGGGCATCAGGATCTCGATTGCATGAGGCACGTAGAACGTCTTATCCGCCTTGCCTTCGAGGCCGTCGTCGCCGTCTTCTCCAATGGCAATAACTTCGCCGTCACGGGCCTTGACTTCCATGACATTGGATATCATTTTCTCGTAAACCGCGTTTCTGTTGCACAATGCCACGGTCGGCATGTTTTCATCGATAAGCGCTATCGGTCCATGCTTCATCTCGCCCGCGGGATAACCCTCGGCGTGTATATAGCTTATCTCCTTGAGTTTCAGCGCGCCTTCGAGGGCAATTGGGTAATTGATACCCCTTCCGAGGTAAAGGAAATTCTCGCGGTTGACATATGGCTTGCACAATTCCTTTATCTCGTCCTCCCGCTCGAGAATTTCCTGCACTTTCTGTGGGATTTCCAAAAGCAGCTTCATCGTATGCCGCGCCGGTCCCGGCTCGAGGGTTTCCCTCGCCCGGCCGATCTTTATCGCGAGAAGCAGGAGGCAGGCTATCTGGGTGGTGAATGCCTTCGTACTCGCCACCCCTATCTCCGGGCCGGAATGCGTATATATCACGCCGTCCGATTCCCGCGCCACCGTCGAGCCGACGACATTCACGATGCTGACGACCTTGCATCCCTTCGCTTTCGCCGCTCGCAGGCTGGCGAGTGTATCGGCCGTCTCGCCGGACTGGGTCACCGATACGAAAAGGTCCCCGGGGCCTATCTTGGGATCGCGGTACCTGAACTCGCTTCCGTAATCGACCTCGGCGTGGATGTCGGTCATTTTTTCGATTAAAAACTTACCGACAAGGCAGGCATGCCATGCGGTACCGCAGGCGACGATATATATTTTCCTTATTTCCCTGAAGAAATCCTTGCCGAGTTTGTCCAGCTCTTCGAGATGGACATCCCCCGCCTCGAAGTTGAGCCGCCCGCGAATCGCATCCCTGAGCGCCCCCGGCTGCTCGTGGATTTCCTTGAGCATGTAATGCTTGTAGCCGCCCTTCTGGGCGGTGATGGGGTCCCATGTGATTCGGTGGGGCGCTTTCTCGACATTCTCGCCATCGAATGTCCTGAACGATATGTTATCTCCCGTGATAACGGCGGCCTCGCCATCCTCGAAGAAATAGACATCGCGCGAATGTTCGAGTATCGCAGTAAGGTCGGACGCGAGGATGTTGCCATGTTCCGCGGGGGCGACGATAAGCGGCGGGCCTTCGCGCAGGCCGACGATGATGTTCTCATCAAGGCAGAACAGCCCGATGGCGAAAGCGCCCACGAGCCGTTTGGCGGCTGCGCATGCGGCGGCAACGATGTCCCCGTCGTAGTTGTCCTGTACGAGGTGGGCGATGGTCTCGGTATCGGTTTCCGAGGCGAATTCATAGCCCTTCTCGATGAGCTCGTTCCTGAGCTCGATGAAATTCTCGATGATGCCGTTGTGTACGACCACTATCCGCTTGTTCGCCGAACGATGCGGGTGCGCGTTCTCTTCCGACGGCCTGCCGTGGGTCGCCCATCGCGTGTGGCCAAGCCCCAGTGTCTGCCGGCTGTCCGGGGCATCCAGAATTTCCTCAAGAGCCGCTATCCGGCCGCTGGTCTTTTTGATTTTTATTGCCCCTTCGCTCATCAGCGCCACACCCTCGTTGATCATCGCGCCTATGGCAAAAGTTGA
>CAZSPL010000040.1:0-10643 GCA_964608735.1 uncultured Planctomycetota bacterium
TAGAGGCGCTTTCGTCATCCTTAAAAAAGTGCCATTCGGGACTGTCCCTACTTTTTTCACCCTTCAATCTCCTTCACGGCTTTGCGCGACGCGACGCGCTGCCAGTGCCATACGCTCTTCACCGATAATTCCTTCAGCAACGGCAATGCCGCCTCCGCCTTCTTCCCGAGCTTGCCCAGTGCCTCGATGGCATCCTTGCTCACATCATACTCTTCATCCCCGACCGCCTGCACAAGCAGGTAAAGCGCATCGGGGCTTTCATCTTCAATCGAAGCAACCGCGTATGCCGCGCTCACGAACACCAGTTTCCCGATCTTGCCGTTGAATGTATCCTGGAATCCCAGCGGCGTATCATCGATGCCGCGCGGTTCCCGCCTGTACGGCGCATTCGCGATTATCTCCTTCAGTTCCGGCAACGCCCGCGCCGCGCCGGGCCCTATCGAGCCGAGCTCATACGCTGCCATCGCCTGGTACTTCGACTTCCCCCCGCGGATTATCTTAAGCAGGACATCCACCGATTCATCCACTTCCCGAGCATCGATCAGATACAGCGCGCGCGCCGCGCTTATACGGATGAGTTCACCCGATTCAAGCAATCCCCTGAGCGACGGTACAGCCTCCGATGCTTCGTTCCCGAGAAGACCGAGCGATTTCACCGCGGCTGAAACAACCGTGCCGGATTCATCCGAAAGCTCGCCGATAAGCGCCGGCACTATTTCGCGCGACGGCTTCACCTTCGGCAGCGCGCGTACCGCTTCGAGACGCACCTGCTGAACAGGCGAATGAAGCGCTTCGAGAATCACGCCGGTTGCGCTCGATGCGTCCGGACCGATCGCGCCGAGGGCCTCTATCGCGTCCTCCCTCCACTGAAGCGCATCATCCGATGCCTTCGCCGTAAGCGCATCCACCACTCCATCCTCGGCGCCTATCTCTCCAAGCCCGTAACACGCGCTCGTGAAAACCGGGTTGTCGATGCTGTCCAGCGACGCGAGCAGCATATCGACCACACCTGGCTCCGGGCCGATTTGGCCGAGCGCGCGGAGTATCACTCCTTTGAGTTCGGTATTCGACTCCCCGAAAATATTCAGCAATGCCGGCACCGCGCCCGATGCTTCCGAACCGAAACTTCCCAGCGTTGATGCCGCCCTCGCGCGCACCGTCTCATCGGGATCACCAAGAGCCCGCGTGATTGCGTCCACGACTCCGGGCTTCGTGCCGATATTCCTGAGCGCGGTGATGGCGCCGATTCTTACAGCCGTATTCCCGCTCTCGAGAGCCTCCGTCAAACGCTCGACTACTTCCGGCTCATCCCCCCACATCGATATAACGCTCGCTGCGCTTGCCTTGACGGGGGGATCGTCGTTGCCGAGCGCATCTATCAGCATCTCCAGCGCGCCGATACCCTCGACGCCCATGCCGCCGATGCCGATAATCGCGTCGCGCTTGATTGCAGGATCTTCATCCGACAGCTCCGATGTCAACTCCTTCAGGGTCTTGTGTGGAGGGAATCCCAGTGGAAGCCAGATAGCGAACCCGGCGATGACGACCACCAGGATGATGATGAATATTATCGTGCTGCGTTTCATTTGACGGACGATTCACTACAAATATAGCCCGATGCGGCGCCGCCTGCAAATGGGTGAATGCAAAATGGGCGGGAATAATCCCGCCCGTTGTTTTACATGGGTATACTGAATCTAACTGTATGTTACCATCTGGACATAAGTGTGGCGATATAAATCAGTGCCCACCTTGCCGCCCGGGAAATACACTGTAACAGTCGTCTCGCCGTCCACCGACGGTTTCGCGACGATTGCGCCCTGATAGGTGATGATGCCGCCCGGGTCGCCTACGAACTCCAAGGGAAGTGGGATTCCGTGAAGGATCACGCCGCCGCCCTCCGTGTCGAACATGATATAACCGGGCTGGCTTGAATTCCAATGGTCTACATCGAGTTCCACGGTAACCATGCTGCCGATACTCGGGTTCTCCACCAGGCTGATATCGATGCCGTGTGGGACACTCTGGGAATAGGTCGTAGGGTTACCGTCAAAAGAGGCCTCGCCCATAAGATACACCGCGAGCACCGCGCCGTCGCTACTGAGAATCGTGATGTCGTGCGTGGCTTCCTCGCTGGGACCAATCGCATAATTCTCGTCCTCATCCGCGACGAAGATCAACGGATGCGCCACCGGAAGTAGGGTTCCCGGAAGGGCCTCCGCCCACCAGAGATCCGGCGACAGGACGTTCTCGAGAACACCCTGCCCTCGAGAATTCATCGCTGAGACCATCGGGGGAATATAAGCGATGCGAGGGTTCAGGAGCGTGGCGAGGCTGTCGTTGTTCAATACAGTCACCGTGCCTTCCCAAACATCCGGGGCGGTCTCTACGAACGTGCTGAATGTCAGTTCATAGGACGGCTCATCTTCTACCGACTGCCCTTCCCGTACCGTCCTCAGGTCCGGCGTGCCATCCTCGTTGATGACGAGCTCATACGTGATGGTGGTCGTGGTATCCGTACCGGTACCGTCTCCATCGGCCGGAGTTGTCGTTGTCACAATCGTCGTGCTGCCATCGGTCGTGACGATGGTCCCGTCGGAAAGGACCGTGGTCCCCGGCTGAAGTGTCGAGGTGGTGTCTTCGTCAGTCCACTCATCGGCCATCTGGGGCGTTACCGTCGCGCCACCCGATGAACATGAATAGAAGCCCAGGATCATCGTACCAAGGATGAAAAGGGCCGCGAAAAGTAAAATCGTCTTCAGACTTATTTTTACTTGCATTTCTAATGCCTCCTCCGCTTTTGCAGGTTCGCTATTAATCTCGATAATGCGGGGAGAAGCATTATTTATAGAACGCAATCAGCCTTAATATAAGCCGGATTTTCTATTAAGCCTCAAAAGGAGCCCCTACACCCCGCGATACGTAAACCGTTCCAACGCCATCGCCCGCCCGGTCTCCGGGTCGATATCACATATCGCCCCGTTCAGCCTCACATCGCCCATCGCCACCTCGAACCGGTGCGGACGCTGCGTGATAAACTTGTGAAGGATATTATCCTTCCTCATTCCTATCACCGAATCGTGAGCCCCGCACATCCCGAGGTCCGTTATATAAGCCGTCCCTCCCGGGAGAATCCGCTCGTCCGCCGTCTGGATATGCGTATGCGTACCGAACAGGAAACTCGCGTAACCGTCGACATGCCAGCCCATCGCAACCTTCTCGCTCGTGACCTCGGCGTGTAGATCGATCAAAATCGTATTCAGGTCCCCCAGTTCTTCCCTGATTCGGTCGAATGTGCTGAACGGGCATTCGATGGGATCCATGAACGTACGCCCCTGGAGATTCACCACCGCCATCGGGACCGGCCGGTCGGTGATTACGATATACCCGTTACCGGGGCAAGGCTCGGGGTAATTCGCCGGACGAACCACCATCGGAAATTTCCTGAATGTCTCCTCGTACTCCTTCTGGTGCCAGATGTGATTTCCCGACGTGATGACATCCACACCCGCGTCGAAAAGCTCCGCCGCGCTCTTCGGCACGAGCCCCGAGCCGCCCGACGCGTTCTCCCCGTTCGCTACGACGAAATCGATGCCCTT
The DNA here is from genome assembly GCA_964608735.1 of uncultured Planctomycetota bacterium. GTDB lineage: Bacteria > JAJVIF01 > JAJVIF01 > JAPKYR01 > CAZSPL01 > CAZSPL01. The sequence continues at coordinate 3,600 of CAZSPL010000040.1, forward strand.
CTCGTTCTTTATCGATTGAAGGGCCTCCGATATCAGGTTCCGTCCCGGCCTCCCCATCACATCCCCGAGCGCAAGTACCCTCAACATCTCATAACCGCCTTTCTAACCGCTCCGCGCCTTTCCATTGGCTTCAATATTAGATTATAGCATGGACTGCCTTCCCGTTTCCGACAAGTCTTGTAACTCGGCAATCCCTTGCCGGGATTTCGTAAGGGAAATGATGACAGGTAAGGCTTCCATTCGGCTGCGATTCATGGTAAACTAAGTTGCTTCCCAGAATTTTGCTATAAATGCGGCGGAGTTGTCGTGTGGGATTTTGAAATACCGGTGAACCCGAGCGTCGCTTGCGTATCTTAATTTCTGATGGAACTATAAGGAGGCCGACAATGACAGAGAAAAGAATAGCTATGATTTTGAGGGGGGGGGTAGGCTTATCATCGCCGCGGTGGTGATAGCGTTTCTCTCATCTTGCAGCGGCAAGCATCTGCCGCTAACACCCGATCTCAATGGAATTCCGGACGATGTAATCCTGCGAGCGGTCCAGTGGAACAGCGAGAGCGACCACGCGATCCAGGACTACGAATACACTTGCGGCCATATCGACATTACGAACATCGTCTACAATGAGAATACTGACAGAGGAGAAAGAGGGCGCATCGTTAAGTATGAGGATGGCGATGAAACCGAGGTCTCTGATTCAGGTAATGAGGCTGGATGGATTTTACCCCTTAACGAACTTGAAATATTCAGGCCACCGGTGGGCGCGATCATGGATTGGATGAGCGAAGAAGCGGTCTGGGTAATGAGCGACGATGATCCACCTATTTGTGTGGGTGATTATGAGCTTAACTGGTAGGAGGGGAATGCTATGGTCTTGAGAACGCTTATATTAATCATAATCGCCGCAACAATTTTCAGCGGCTGCTCAGGCTCAACCCCAATCACTCCCGCTGAGCAGATTTCCGCTTCTTTTGATCGGGATTGCCCGGGAAACCATTGGAACTGGGGTTACTGGAATTTCGTATTTTCAGCGGATCATGAAACTCTTGATGTAATTCCAGCTCGCGCGGGCGATTATCATTTTTGTGTGACCAAGCTTCTGGAAGTTGATCCATGTTCTGATTGTCTTCACATAGGGAAGCCAGGCGTACAGGGAGATGGAACAGTCAAGCTCCTCGTTACAATAAAACATCCTTTCCCTGGTGCTCCTAAATACACCGGTTTCGATGTCCGGGGCATGGTTTATTTCCCACCTACTGTTAATCAACCAACTTGGGGTGCAGACCCCGTATTGCCTTATAGGACAAGGATTAAGACACCTGGTTCAGATTTAGGAGTGCCTCTATTTGAGTATGGTGAAATGCCGCTTATTTTCTCAAGGGCTGCCGATGGCGGAGGCGAATTACTGAATGCTGATGGTTATTCTTGTTACCTGATTCCGGGCTTGGAATATTCAGAGGTGTTCCCAATATACAACTATCAGCCCGGGATGAAAGGTATTGAGCCGACTCCACAAACCACAATTACACCATACAAGCTCTTTGCCTCCGATAATAATAGAAGAATGTTCCGGGTAAACGATTGGCTGACTCGCGAGTATCATTTCGCATTGCCGCCTGGGGAATTTTGTTTCGGCTATGCGGTCGATGCATCATGGTGGCCTCCAGATAATCTGCCCGTTACCAATCCCGCAACCGATTTTCCTCTTCAGGCCAACGCCGAAGATCCCTGGCTCATAGAATTCGAGCAGGTTTTACCGATCTGCGAGGAAAATGTAGGCAAGGATTTCGCTAAAGTAACCATCCATCATCGTGGTACAGATTTTAATTGGGGAGCATATATATACGCGTGGGACTTGTCGGAGATTCCTTATCCCGGTAATCAGTATCAATTCAAGCACAGGAGCACATCGTTTACTCAAATCGATCAATTCACCAGCGAAGTATATATCGATTTAAGGGAACCCTATTGGGATGATTACGGGGCAAACGGTCTTGCTATTCCTGGAAACCATTTCGCTATTTTAATGGTGCGGACGAAAGGTGAATGGGAACTATCTGAATTGAGTTACATCATAAAGGGCCAGTTTGTCAATCTGTATATCGCGGAATAGCCTTAAGCTGGCTATTGCGTTTGATCTGAATGCCCGGCGATGCCGGGCTTTTTGTCATGTCCTGAACGCCCCCTCCATCCACTCCCGCGTACGTATCAAGTCCCGCAGCACGCCGGCCTCGTCGCGTCCCGCGTTGCGCCCCGTGGTTGTGTAATCGAGCTCCAGCGTAAGCTGCCCCGAGTAACCCGTCGCCCTCAGCTCATCGAGAAATGAATCGAGATTCACCGTCCCCTCCCCCGGAACGACGTGCTGCATGCCGTCGATGAAATCGCTGATGTGAATATTCCGCACGAACGGGGCGTACGGCTTGAATCCCGATGCCACATCGAGGTCGAACGTGCCGAAATGCGTCGTGTCGAACGCCATCCCGAACCCCGTGCGCTCGAGCATCGCGATGAATTCGTCCGGGTAGCGGAACAGGTTCCTGATGGGTTTGCCTTCGCCGAGCTTCGGCATGTTCTCTATCAGAACCTTCTCCGAACACTTCATCTTGCGCACTGAATCGAGTATCCGAAAATACCGCGCCTTCACCGCCGCATGCAACTCCTCGTCGGCGTCGGCCATGACCACCAGCGGATGGCTCACCACCCAGTCGGCATCGAACGCTTCCGCCCAGCCGAGCGCCTTGCGCATGGACGATTCCAAATCGGGCCAGTTCGCGTTGTATGAAAACGGTATCGGTAAATGAAGGCTGACCAGGTTCAAACCCGACTGCGCAACCGCGTCGCGAATCTGTTCGAATGTGTGCCCCACGATGCTCCGGGTGAGAAAAAGCTCGGCGTTGGCGAATCCGGCCTCCCGTATCAGCCGGAGGTTTGTTTCGAGCGACCTGCGATAGAGGAACGCCGATGACAGAGCATATTTTGGACCACTATTGATTGCCATTTGTAATGAAATTCGTGAGATGTTGTCTCAACTGAATATCCGCTTCTATGCGCTTGTTACATTTATATGAATTAATCTGACTAATCGAAACCAATAAAAAATAACAGTATGGGCTTATCGCTATTTATATAAATAGTTTGTTTGTTCCGCCAGAACTCTAAAATCAGGCGTCCGTAAACCAAGGTTGCAATTTGTAATAAATATCGTGAGATGCGTTCTCAATCACGACATCGCTATTTTGTAGATATTCCATAAATATCAATCTTCGAGATTCTTGTAATCGCACCAATAACAGTACTATACTAATAGTTGAAATAATAGTAAAAGTTGACATTCATTGCCATAACTCACTCATTTGCGATCTGTCCATTTTCAACATGCCACGCCGCCCGATTCCTCCCGGATGGAAATATTGTATCATCATTTTCCGTCGATGTGATGAAAATCTGGCTCCCCTCCGGTAAAGATGCAATTACCATCCTCCGCCGCTCGATATCCAACTCGCTCAGAACATCATCCAGCAGAACTATCGGGTCAGCGCTCCATTTTCTCCTCAATATCGACAGCTTCGAAAGGTTCAGGCTGAACAACGCAGTACGAACCTCCCCCCGCGACGCGAATGTCCGCACCGGCTGGCCGTCGAGACGCAGGATGAAATCATCCCTGTGTGGCCCGACGAGCGTCGATGTCACCGCGATATCACGCTCCCGGCTTTCGGAAAGGGCTTCGCGATATGCCACCGCGACCTCGTCGGCATCACCCGATTCAGCCACCCTGAGCGACGGCTTATATTCGAGCGACGGCGTTCCCGCGCCCGAAAAATCATCCGAATAAATCCTTGCCATCTCCGCGTCGAGAACATGGATGATTTCCCGTCGCTCCACCATTATTCGCCCGGCAAGCGGGGCGAGCACGGCATCGATGCTGTCGAGAAGCGATCCCTCGGGCCGAACCGGTTCCCTGAGAAGCGCGTTACGCGAATCGAGCGCCCTGCGGGCTTCCGCGATGGTCTCGCGGTAAGGCAGGTAACAGGCGCCCAGAAACGTATCGAGCCACCGGCGCCTCAATGCGGGCTCCATCAGGAGGATGAGCATATCTTCCGGGAAAAACGCGACCGAAAGCACGCGCCCGAGGTAATCGCGCGAACGCCGCACGGCCTCGCCATCGACCACAATGGAGCATCGCCTTTTCTCGACACTAAGTTCTATATGCCTGTGAAGTTCCTCCACTTCGACTTTCGCCGAGATAAATCCCCGCTCCGCGCCGTGGCGGATGAAATCCCCGGCCCCTCCGCGATGGATATCAAGCGTCGCGAGAAAGTTAACGGCTTCGATGAGGTTGGTCTTACCCTGGCCGTTCGAGCCGTGGATGTAATTCAATCCGGGCGCCGGCTCGATCTCGCAGTGCCCGATGTTTCGTATATCCCTGAGTTGAAGATAGTCTATACGCAAAGCAGCCTCATTATACGTGGCGCAATCAAGCCTAACAACGATAAAAAAGCCGCCCGTACGGGCGGCGAAATGTCATAATACATGGAGTTCTCAGTTATCGAGAGCCCCTTCGTCGATCCACTTGAAAATTGTATTGGTATCCTCAAAGGCCAGGGGGTCATCCCCGATCGGCATCTGCTGGCCGGACCCATCGAACGGCGGCGAATCATGGATGCCGAGTATCTTCGCAACGAGATATGATTCAAGGGTCGCCAACGGGAGTACCAGTTTAGACGAGGACTGGTTGGAATCGACGTTAACGGTATTCGAATAAGTATTTCCCTCGGTCAGGTCGAGATCCTCGGGCGGCCCGGCCGACTGGTGACAGGCGATGCAGTGCTCATCGAAAATCGGTTGAACATCGTTCGCGAGGGAAGTCGGCGGGATACCCTCTATGACCGAGAGAGTGAATTTTTGATACAGGAATTTGATCGATGAACCGGTCGATGCTTTCACCCAGCATACATATGCCCCCATTGGAGCCAGCGGGTCGTTGCTGAAGGTGACTTCCCACACGTTGTTATAAGAATTGGTAAGGGCCAGATCCTCTGAAAAACCCAGCGAACTAAGATCGATCAAAACCTCGTCTACATCATCATTCGCCGAGAGCACTTCAACCTGCAATGTCGCGAGGCCGACATCAACGTCATCTATGTTTCCGTTGATGAACAGGTTCATGATGACATAGGGCTCTTTCGCCCGCCCCGGCCATGATGCATCGACCGCATAATCGATAACCGCGACCTTGCCGAAACCGGAGAGGTATAGCTGAAAGGGTTCCGTGTATGTCGCGCCCGGGCCGAACGACCGGTCGGCATTGGCCTTCGCGAATGCCCTGAACGGATTTATATTGACGGCGCCGCCGTTGTCCCAGAAATCAGTATAGTTGTCCGGGTTCTTAAGGTATGCGCCTGGATCATCGCTCAGCAGGATCCCCCTGACATCATATCCCGTCAGCGGCGTGGGATTGCGAAGCGAGATGTTCACCGGCAAGGTGTTCCCGCTGTATGGACCGGTCGGGACAACCGTAACACAGTCGTTGCAACTCGGTGGGTTGAGATATGCCTTGACGTTGGCATGCGTCGATGCTTCCCGCAGGCTCACGACTTCAACCGATGGAACCGCCGGGTCGATATACAGCCGGAACATGCCCCAGAGCGCATGGTCATCGGCGAGCTGCGTGCGTGCCGGCGGCAGGACCACGGAAGAGTCGTTCGAGACATTCCCCGAACATCCGAACACCGCAAGGCAGATCAATATCAGGACAGTCAATAGAACAAGCGTCCTCAACATCGTAATTACCTCCTTGAAGCTGATATAGCTTCGTGCCCAGTAACGAGGGCAGCTTAGAATAATACAAAAGCCTTCCAATGAAAACCTTTTTTCAAGTATGCCCGTCACATTAACCGGCTTCTCAACCCGTCCGAGGAAGGCAGATGCTACAGTGGAGCGGGTTTATCTTAGCACAAATCACGTGTGGAATGCCATGCATCAATTTGGCCATGCCCGATTCTAAACGGTTTTTTCATATGCTAAGATATCATCCTTGAGATTGTCCGTTTATGGAGGCTAACATTGGCGCGCCTTTTTGAATACCAGGCCAAGGGCCTGCTTGCGAAGCGGAAGATACCCATCCCGTTCGGAAAAGTATGCGCGAGTGGCGAGGAAGCCCGCGAAGCCGCGCGCGAAATCGGCAAACCGGTAGTCGTGAAGGCGCAGCTCTGGGTTACCGGGAGGAAAGCTTTCGGTGGCGTGCGTTTCGCCGATACGCCGCGGGCCGCCGGCGATGCAACCGATGAACTGCTCGGCATGCCGGTGAAAAATTTCCTGGTCGAGGAAGTCCTCGTCGAGGAGAAACTCGACATCGAGCAGGAGATGTTCGCGGGAATCATCATCGACGACGCGAAAAAATCGCCGCTGTTGATATTCTCATCCATCGGCGGCTCCGGGATAGAGGAAATCGCGAAGGCGCATCCCGACAAGGTCATAAAACATCCCATCGATGTATCCGAGGGATTGAAGGATTTCGAAGCGCGCAACATCGCCCGCTCGCTCGATATCCATGGCAACGCGCAGGCGAAGCTCGGCGACGTGCTCTCGAAACTTTACGAAGCATCGCGCCTCTACGAGGCGCGCTCACTGGAAGTCAACCCGCTGGTGCTCACCACCGACGGGAAAATCGTCGCCGCGGACTGTCACATGGCCGTCGACGACTATGCCGTGTTCAGGCACCCGGAATTCGGCATCAAGGTCGCGCGCGAACTCGACCATCCGCTCACCGAGCTCGAGGAGATTGCATATAACGTCGAGGCGAACGATTACCGCGGCACGTTTTATTTCTTCCAGATGGCATCGGGATTCGAGAAGGACGCAGGTTATATCGGCTTCCACGGCGCGGGAGGCGGCGGCTCGATGATGAGCATGGATGCCGTGTTGAGCCAGGGATTCAAGATAGCGAATTACACCGACTGCTCGGGCAACCCGCCCGCATCGAAGGTTTACCGCGCCGCGAAAATCATCCTCCAGCAGCCCAACATCGACGGCTATTTCGCATCC
>CAZSPL010000040.1:10653-21245 GCA_964608735.1 uncultured Planctomycetota bacterium
TCCGGCTCGGGAGTGGCATCGCAGGAGCAGTTCCACTCGGCGCGCGGCATGGTGAAGGCGTTCCGCGAGATGAACCTCAGTGTCCCCGCGGTCATCCGCCTCGGCGGAAACCAGGAAGAGAAGGCGATGGAGATTCTCGGCAGTTATTGCTCCGACCTCGCCGCGAAGCTCGAAGCGTACGGCAAGGACGATTCGGCGGTGTTCTGCGCGAAACGTCTGCGCGCCCTCGTCGACAAGGGGGATATCAAGGAAAATGTCGTCGTCAAGCCGATAAGCAATCCCGACGAGCCGGAGACGCCGTATTCATTCGCCACCATGACCGGGAGCATCACTTTCGACCATGCCAAATGCCTCAAGTGCGAAGCGAAACCGTGCGTCAAGGCATGCATAAAGGGAATACTGATGGAGAAGGACGGTACGGTGGTGCTGAATATTTCCGAAGAAGACGCGAAGAGAGGGAAATGCACCGAATGCCTCGCGTGCGAAATCGAATGCTGGGCCAACGCGCTGAATTCGATCAAGATCGATCTGCCGATAGAGGGATTGGGATAACAACCCACGAAATGTGATCCGTGGGAGTGCTTCTATAAGCCTTTATTGATGCGGGTCGTACGATATTACCAGCTTCGTTTATTTTGACATAATCACTCAGATTTGTTAATGTAAGTACAAAATATACATTTGCTAAAGGCACCGCCGTCGAGCCATTTTCTGGAGGAGGTTGAAACGGATTGCCGGGAATACACCGCGCTGTATTGGCGCACTGCATTTCACATGCGCTTGCATTTTACCGGCAAGCGAAATCGACGAGTGATTGATTTGAAATGAATCCCGCAAGTGAAAAAAAGGAAGGTCAACCGAGCCAGACATTCACGATACGTGACTGCGCACTGCTTGCCATATCGACGGGACGCACGGCGCAGAACCTGAGGGAACTCGCGGCTCACATCGAGCAGGTACATCCGGACAGCCTCTATCATCATTTCTGGGGAAACCGGCTCCGTCCGCGATTCGACCCCCCGGAGTTTCAGAATGATTTCGCGATATGGGTAAGATACAGCCTTATCGATCATACACTTTCCGAGCGACTGGGAATAATAAACCCCACTATGTTTACTGATATGGAGATGCTCCGGGCAAAGGTGTTGGACGTTATCGAGGACCGCCTCGCCGAGAGGGATTACCCCACCTGGGTGCCTTACGAAAGAGAATTTTCGTTCATACGCTCCCAGATTGTCGTTTTCGACACAGGCATGCGTGCCTCAACTCCGGAGGAATTGAGGGATATGATGCCCCGCTTGTCCGCGAGTTCCGTATTCTACCACTTCATCGACGCCAGGCGGCGGCTTCCCGATGCCGTAGATGATTTCCGCGCATGGTTGAGGGGATTCGGCGATGAATATAATGACTTAATGACGTCGCTGTCGGAGGTGGATCCCTATTTTGAAACCCTTACCGAACTGAAGGAGAGACTGGCTACCGTTTTTATAAGCCACTGTCCGCTTAAACCATGAAACCGAACCTCGATGAATACGCACGGATTGCGGGAGAAGATGTAATACAGCATCTTCGTCAACTCGCCAAGTCGCTTGAAGGGATCAACGTGCTCCATGTCAATTCTACAAGGCAGGGTGGCGGAGTCGCGGAGATACTTGAAAGGCTTATTCCGCTTAAAAACGAATTGGGCGTCAAGGCCGAATGGGAAGTCATCGAGGGTAATGAGAATTTCTTCCAGTGCACTAAAGGTTTTCATAACGCCCTCCAGGGGTTTCAAGTTGATATACCCGAACGGTTGTATAAAGCTTATGAAGAAACCAATGCGAAGAATGCGGAAGCATTGAGGGACAAGCTCGAAAATGCCGATGTGGTTTTCATTCACGACCCCCAGCCCGCCATGCTTCTTTCTCTCACCCCCAACAGGAAGGGCAAGTGGGTGTGGCGATGCCACATCGATGTAGGCGACCCATACCGCCCGGTGTGGAAATACCTGCGCAAATTCGTACAACCGTATGAAGCGAGCGTCTGGTCAATCTCTCGTTTCGCCCAACCGCTGACACACACGCAATATATCATCCCGCCGAGCATCGACCCCTTGAGCGAAAAGAACAAGGACCTTCCGGAGAATGAAGTGAATGAAATCTGCTCTCAATTCGGGATAGAGAGGGAGCACCCGCTGCTCGTCCAGATTTCCAGGTTCGACAGGTTCAAGGACCCTCTCGGCGTGATAGCGGCGTACAGGATGGCGAAGGAATTCGTACCGCGCCTTCAGCTCGTACTTGCCGGGGGGTCGGCGGTGGACGACCCCGAAGGCGTCATGATGCTGTCTGAAGTTCGTTCCGAAGCTGAGGGGGATCCGGATATACACATCCTCGAACTACCGCCCGCCGCCGACAGGGCGGTGAATGCGTTGCAGCGCGCCGCCGATATCGTGATACAAAAATCGATACGCGAAGGATTCGGGCTTACCGTCACCGAAGCCCTGTGGAAAGGCAAGGCGGTAATCGGCGGCGATACCGGGGGAATACGCTTGCAGGTATTCAACCACCATACGGGTTTCCTCGTCAGCACACCCGAAGGCGCGGCGCTGCGTATACGATACATGCTTGATAACCGAAGCGAGTTGTCTGAAATGGGAGAGAAAGGGCGCAGGCTGGTCAGGGAGCATTTTCTGCTTACAAGGCACCTGCGCGAATATCTCACCCTCATGGTGGCTGTTCTGAAGGGGATCGAGGACAGGATAGAGCTGTAACCGGTTATGGGAGATTCATGGGAAAATGAAAGCTTCGGCGTGCCGCCGGGTTTCTGGACTGAGATGCGCGCGGCGAAACATCGCCTGCTTGCACTCGACTATGACGGCACCCTTGCGCCGTTTCGCGTCGAGCGCATGGAAGCGCGCCCTTTGCCCGGCATGATGGAAGCGCTCGAGAAAATTCATCGTGATCCCGCGACTTCGCTCGTCATCATATCCGGGCGCCCCGCCGGGGAAGTGGCGTTGCTTCTTGACAATTTCCCGGTGCCGATTGTCGGGGCCCACGGATACGAATACCTCGACCCCGGGGGGAACAGCGAGTTCCGGCGGCCAAGCGGCATCCAGAACGAGCTTCTCAAGAAGGCCGAACTCGCCGCCCTCGATGCGGGATTCGGGGAGCATATCGAATTGAAGGCCGCGAGCATCGCGGTGCATACCAGGGGCATGGAAAGCCGCGACGCCGATTCGATAAAGCGCAAGACGAATGAAATCTGGGAGCCGCTCGCGGGAAGCGGCGGCATGGAATTGCTGGAGTTCAACGGCGGGGTCGAATTAAGAGCGACGGGAAGGGACAAGGGCACAATTTTGTCCGGGATTCGGGAATCGATGCCGGAGGGCACGTTCACGGTTTACATCGGTGACGACGCAACTGATGAGGACGCATTCAGATACATACGAACGGACGGCGCGGGTATCCGTGTGGGCGGGACCATGACCGACACCGATGCCGCGTACAGGTTTCAAGACCCGGGCGATGTGCTCGATTTCCTGAACGAATGGATCGAGCATGCCGCCGTCCATGATATGTAGAGGAGGACGGAAATGGATTTCAAAAAACTGGTGGTGGTATCGAACCGCCTTCCCATTAGATTCGTGCGTGAAAACGGGGATGAGTGGAGACCGGTTCCGGCATCGGGGGGCCTTGTCACCGCTCTGAATCCAGTCCTGAAAGAGCGGGGGGGCAAATGGATCGGGTGGCTCGGCGCGCATGATATCGACAACGCCGATCAATTGATCAAGGATATAAAGGCGCAGCTCGGCTATGAGCTCATCCCGGTCGAGCTGTCGGAGTCGGAAATAAATAATTACTATTTCGGCTTTTCGAACAAGATTCTATGGCCGCTCTTCCACGATATGATAAGCAAGGGGGACTTCCAGCACGAATTCTGGCCCGTATATAAATCGGTAAACGCAAAGTTCGCGGAGGTCATCGCACTGCACTCCGATGAAGATGACTTTGTATGGGTGCAGGATTATCATCTCATTTATACCGCGAAGAAACTGAAGCAGATGGGCATAACGAGGAAGATAGGTTTCTTCCTTCATATTCCATTCCCGCCGCCCGATATATTCTTCAAGCTTCCATGGCGGCGCGAGATACTCGACGGCCTTCTGCAGTATGACATAGTCGGCTTCCAGAGCCTGCGCGACAGGAGCAACTTCATTCAATGCGCAAAGACACTCATCCCCGGTACGCATACGCAGGGAAGCGGTTATTTCGGCATCGTGAAAACCCCTTTGCGACGCGTCCGCGTCGGCGCGTTCCCGATAAGCATCGATTACAAGGGTTTTGCAAGGGACGCGGCGAGCGAAGAGGTGACCCGCGAGATCGAGCGGTTACGGGAGCTGTTTCGCGATAAAACGATCATGCTCGGCGTCGACCGGCTCGATTATTCTAAGGGTATTCCCCACCGGATGCGCGCATTTAGCAATGCGCTACAGCGGTTCCCCGAACTGATCGGGAAGATCACCTTCATCCAGGTAATCGTGCCCAGCAGGATAACGGTGTCGGCATACCAGGACCTGAAGGACGAGATCGACAGGCTGATAGGCTCCATCAACGGGCGATTCACGCAACCGGGCTGGACACCCATCGTCTACATCTTCAACTCGATTCCCCTGAACAAACTTCTCGCGCTCTATCGCGAAGCGCGGATCGCGCTGGTGACGCCCCTGAAGGACGGCATGAACCTTGTCGCAAAGGAATACTGCGCGAGCAGCATCGACAATACGGGATGCCTCATACTCAGCGAATTCGCCGGCGCCGCGTCGCAGCTCAGCAACGGCGCGATACTCGTCAATCCATTCGATGTTGAAGGCACCGCCAACGCCATCTTCCGCGCATACACGATGAGTGAAGAAGAGCAGAAGGAACGGATGACCAGGCTTCGACGTTCCATACGCCGCAACGACATCAACCGCTGGGTGGATAATTTCCTCCGCTCCTCGACCGGCATCGAGCCGGGACACATCGCGCCGTTCGATGACCCGGAGCCGCGGGCTTATTCCCACATCCCTCGCTACGAGCCGGTAGAAGAACGCGGTGAAAATTCCGGCGGGGAAAGCGCGCATGTGCTGAAGCAACTGCTCAACAGCGAACGGGAGATTAAATCGCGGAAGCCACGTAAAACCAAATAGCCCATTCCTAATCCGCGTTGCCGCGGACAGCAAGCAGCCCATCTCAACCGGCGATAATTCCCCAATCCTGTTTCGCGAGTTATAATCATGTTTGTTCTGTAATTCCAAAAGAATAAGCCCGGAAGGGGTGCCCTATGCGATTCAATGGCGTTCTCACAGTTATCGGGATTCTCGCATCCACGATAATCATCTCGTCCTGCAGTGAATCCTCCGTAAAATATTACGGCAACAAATACGCCGACCAGGCGGAAGCCATCCTGCGCACGAAGGAGCTCTCCGACGACGACCCAGCGGTGAGGGAGAAAGCGGCGTACAGGCTGGCGGAGGTCGGCGAGCGCGATAACGAGGAGATGCTTGCCGCGCTGATTAAAGTCGCCGAGTCGGATGAGAGCGATCCGGTGCGCATCGCGGCATTCGCAGCGCTTCGAAGATTCGGCTTCAACCAGGCCGGCGTGTGGGAAACCGGGATGAACGCGATGGAGGATGACAATCCCGATATCCGCGCGGCCGCGAGTTACATCGCCGTACGTCAGGCTAAGGCCGAGTATGCGATGGAGCCGAGGTTTCGCGAGTGGCTCAGCGATCCCGACCCGTCCGTTCGTCAACGCGTCCGGGCAGGTTTGAGCGAATATTATTATTCCAGGGAAAGGCCCGATTTTGTAACCGCGGTATTCGTCGATGCACTTTCGGATGAAGACCCGGGTGTCCGTTTCAATGCGGCAAGAATCCTCGCTGAGTGGGGCGTTGAGCCGGAGAGAGTGATTGCGACATATATCGATTTGCTGGACGACCCGTTGTATAAAACCAACGTCATGTTCCATGCCGGGGAAATCGAACCCCCGGCGATCCAGGTGATACCCTATCTTCTCGAAATTTTCTACAAACGCCCGCCGGTTCCCGATGTTGAAAACCTTATCGCCGATGCGGAATCTGTAACGCAACTCGAAAAAACGCTCGGCGAGAGTTATCCCGATTCATATTTTTACGCGAAGATTGTCAGTGACAAGCCTGACCGGGTCGAAACGAAGAAGAATACGAACAGCAATTTCCTCGAAACATATTTTTACTGGAACAACGGCAGGCAGGATAAGCTCTATAACATTGACCAGGAAAGGGTCTGGCCGGACTTCGCAATAAGCACAGCCGCGAGAATCAGCATGCGTGCGGATGTGCTGGCGGCGTTGATGGTTGCGCTGTATGATGAAAACCCGATGGTTCGCATGTCGGCGGTAAGCAGCCTTTCGCGCCACGTTCCTGAAACAATCCCGATGCTTCCGCGCATTATCGAGATCGCCCAACAGGACAAAGATATGAATGTAAGGTTGAGCGCAATTTCGCAACTCGGCGCATTTGCCGGGCAGGCGCCCGCCGCTGTCTTGCCGGTCCTCATGGCGGCCCTCGACGATGAAACAGTGCGCGGGGCCGCCGCGCGTGCGCTTCGCAATGCCGGCCCCGCAGCGGTCGATGCGGTTCCCGCACTTCGCGCAAGGCTCAATGACCGAGACGAAAAAGGGGAGTATGAATACATCACCTCATTTTATACGGAAGCCGTCATCTCAATAGAGCTTGCATCCGGTGACGCCCTGCCGTCGCTCGTCGAGCTGCTGAATAGCGATAATTACAATGTGCGCGATGCGGCGGCGCAGGCCATGAGTGAATTCGGCGAGGATGCGATCCCGTACCTGGTCGGATGTTTCGACGATGAGTCCGGCTGGGTGAGGAATACGGCGGCAGGCTCAATCGGCGATATAGCGAAGGAAAATCCCGGTGCACTGCCTTATGTGATAGATGCACTTAAGAATGAGGACATATCAATCGCCGAACCGGCGGCGTCTTTTTTCAGGTCCATGGAGAATCCGCCGGAAGAAATAATACCCATCCTCATTGATATTCTCGATGAGATCGACCTGCGTACCGGTATGGTCGACCGTCCCGGGCTCGATGAGTTGATGAAATGGAAAGCGGATGACCTCGCTTTCGACAGCATATGTATACTCGGACTCATCGGGCCCGCGGCGAGCGATGCGGTTCCCTCATTGGCGCGGTTGCTCGGGTCGGATGATCGGGGAATTTACTACAATGCGTTCCGCGCTCTTCAGCAAATCGGAGCGGCATCAGCGAAAGCGATGCCCGAGCTTCGCGAGGTGCTTTACGCGAAATCCGCGCAAAAACGCGCGATGGCAGCCCACACTATCGGCGTCATCGGCCCCGGCGCAAGCGACGCCGTCGGCGATCTCATAAAGCTCCTCGACGATGAAAATCCGGGCGCACGGCGCGAAGCCGCAACATCTCTTGGACTCATCGGTCTGAATAGTGGGGAGGTTATGGCCGCGCTTAAGAATGCATCGGAGAATGACGGCAACGTGGTTGTTCGTAAGGCGGCGGCGATGGCGATTGAGAAATTGGAAGGTGAGGCCGATGCGTAATTCAATCATCATCGCGATTACGGCGTGGATGTCGCTGTGCATCATCCTGTCCGGATGCGGGTCATTCATAGACAAAGTATTCGAACGCGGATACTGGGAGTTGCGGACGGCACTCATTCAGCTCGACGACCCCCACCCGGCGGTGAGAGCGAAGGCGGCATACCGGCTGGCGGAGGTGGGCACGTGGGACGATGAGGAGATGCTTTCCGCGCTTACGAAGCTCGCGGAAACGGACGAAAGCGATTCCGTGCGCATCGCGGCGTTCAACACGCTATTGAGGTTCAGCTATGATAGAGTGGGCATATGGGAAACCGCGATGGATATGATGCAGGACGACAACCCCGAAGTGCGCGCCGTCGCGTGCTACGTCGCCGCGGTTTTCGCTCCCGCGGATTATGCGGTTGAGGCTTATTTCCCCATATGGCTGAACGATCCCGATCCAATGGTTCGTAAATACGTTCTCAATGGGATAGTCGCCCATTATTTTGTCAGGGAAAGGCCGGATTATATCACCCAAGTATTTATCGATAAGCTGTCCGATGAAGATCCCGATGTGCGCGCCGACGTCGCGAGGTATCTCACACAGCGGGACGTCGCGCCGGAAAAGGTCGCCGACGCTCTCCTCGGATTGCTCGATGATTCATTCAATAGAATTACGGCTGTCACGCATCTGGCGAATCTCGATCCGCCCCCGCTCGAAGCCGTGCCTTATCTCCTTGGGATTTTTTATGACAGGCCACCCGTTCCCGACATGGAAGCTCTGGCGAAGGGGATTGACTCGGCATCGGAACTCGAGAGGGTCATCGGGGAGAAATATCCGGATTCATATCTTTACGGGTTGATCACGCGCTTGAAGCCTGACTCGATAGAGGTGATGAAGGACAAACACAACAAGCCCGCCACAGTCTATTTACACTGGAGCGACGGCAGGAAAGAGCCGCTCAGCGGGTGGGACATGGAAAGCAATCTGCCTGCATATGCCATCAAATCGGCCGTAGAGATAAGCAGGGGCCCGGAGGTGATGACGGCCCTGATGGTCGCGCTGTATGACGAGGACCCGTTTGTGCGCCGGATGGCGATACTCGCGGCCAAGGGTCAGCATGACGAAACAGCCGCCATGCTTCCAAGGCTAATCGAGATGGCCCGGACCGATCAGGACATGGATGTGAAAACCGCGGCGATTTCCGCTCTCGGCGTGTTTGCCGAACAGGCGCCTGATGTTATCGTGCCGCTCCTTATCAATGCTCTCGATGACAGAACATCGAGCCGCGCGGCCGCGCAAGCGCTGCGCGACGCCGGTGGCGCAGCGGCAGATGCGGTTCCCGCGCTGAGCGCGATGCTCGTCCGCGAAAAAGCGGAATACGATTATGACTCCTCATACTACGCGAGCGCCCTGATCGAAATAGAGCTCGCGTCCGGAAAGGGTTTGCCATTCCTTGTGGAATTACAGAATCATGAAAACGATAAGGTCCGCGATGCAGCGGCCGATGCATTGGCTAAGTTCGGCGAGGATGCTATCCCATACCTGCTTGAATGTTTCGACGACCCGTCAAGTTCCGTGATATGGTCTGCCGCGGAGGCGCTCGGCAAGATAGCGAGGGAAAACCCATCGGCGATACCTTACATGGTCGATGCGCTCAAGGATGAGGATGCCTTGGTTGTCAGGGAAGCCGTGCAATATTTCGAGTATTCGGATGACCCGCCGGAAGAAATAATCCCGCTTCTTATCGGCATTCTCGACGAGGTCAACCCGGCTACGGCTTTGGTCGAGCGTCCCGGAATTAATCTGTACGACCGATGGAGCCTGCTATCCATGGCGTCCAGTACCGTCGACACCCTGGCTGATTTCGGTCCAGCGGCAAGCGAAGCCGTGCCCTCGCTGACGCGGCTGCTATCCACTGAAGATTCCGGCTTGCTTCGCGCCGTATTCGATGCACTCGGCGAAATCGGGGCGGCATCGGTGAAGGCGTTGCCGGAGTTACGCATCGCACTCAATGCAAAATCGGTGGACGAACGCGCGAAGGCAGCGCATGTCATCGGCGTCATCGGCCCGGATGCGGAGGATGCGGCGGGCGATTTGATGAAACTTCTCGCCGATGAGAATCCGGGAGTGCGTCGCGAAGCCGCAACATCGCTCGGGCTTATCGGTCTGGATGATGCGGATGTGCTTTCGGCACTTGGGGATACGGCGCGGAATGATGGGAATATCGTCGTGCGAGAGGCCGCAAGCAGGGCGATTGAGGCTCTCTCAGGTTAGTTGCAGAACAGCTATAAAGGAGTGTCAAGATGGAAAGGAAACTTAGAATCATCATAGTCGTTGCTTTTCTTGTCATAGCAGCGATGCTCTCAACATCCTGCGACATCAAGGAGGCAAAGGAAGAACTCGAATATAATAGGCGTCTCGAAGAATTGAACAGTAAAAAACCTGAGGTTCGTGAAAGAGCGGCGTACGCACTCGCCGAATTCACGGAGAACAACTATTCCGCCGACCCGCTGCTTCGCCTGATTGAAGAGGATGAGAGCGACGATGTGCGCGTTGCCGCGATCTGGACCGCATCGAAACTTGGATATCAAAAAGCAAATGTGGCTAAAGTCCTTCTCAAGGCGCTTGCGGATGAGAATCCAGGCATCAGGTATGCCGTGCTGCAGGCCTGGCAGCATTCGCATTGGGACGATGGAAGGACATCAATATTCATCGAGCACCTGAATGATGAAAATCCGCAAGTCAGGCAAATAGCTGCATCGTCACTGAGCCCGCACTGGGATGAATACGACGAAGAGGTGGTATCAGCCCTCGAGCAGGCGTTGAACGATCCGGTTTATGAAGTCCGGCTCGCGGCCGCATTTTCCCTGTCCTGGTATGAATCCGGTGTTGAAGAAGCCGTGCCGATATTGATCGATGCATTCGATGACCCGGTCTACAGGTTTACGGCGGTACGTGCAATCGGCCATCTGGGAGCGAAAGCGATTGGAAGACATTACAGCCGACGATGTGCGTC
>CAZSPL010000041.1:0-5243 GCA_964608735.1 uncultured Planctomycetota bacterium
CACAACGTTATCAATCCCTATGGATCGAAAATACTCTATCTCCCGCGCATCTATGTCCCCGCGCTCGATGACGACCCCCTCGCGCCACATCACGGCGGAAATATCCAGGTCCTTCACGCAAGTCACACCGTGGTACAGCTCCTCATCTCCGGATACCTCTCCAACCCGGCACAGGGCGAGAGCCTCAACGATTTCCCGTTCTCTTCGAAGCTCACCATCTACGAGGATGGCGATATCTTCATCAAGATGACAATCCTCAACGCGTCCGGCTCCACCATCGAGGATGTCACCGAGGAACACATCCTCGACCCCGTCGATGACGATGACATCACCCTCGAACGCGACACCGCTCCCAATCTCTGGTTCGCCGGTTTCTATTCGAACAACAGCGGCGATGCGCCCTCCGACCTCAGCCACGACGCCATTCTCATCCAGCATGCCGATGACTTCGCGAACTATGTCACCTACACCGACGACAATCGCAACGCCGTCGGCCTCGCCAAGAATGCCGAGACCTGGGTCGATGGATCGATACACGAATCCTATTTCCTCCTCCACCTGAGCGCGAACGGCTCACCGTGCGACATCGAAGATGCATCCGGCTTCCAGGAGATCGGTGATGAAAAGGGCTATGACTACAGCAACTCCGACCCCCTCGACGGCGGACCCAACGATGGGGATTGAATCATCGGCTCCCTGTCGGGCGACGGGTACGACGAAGCGGAAGGCACATACACATTTGAATAAGAGTCTCTGACAAAACCATTATCGCGTCATCCACTCAATCTCTCGTCTTGCTTGTCCGCTCTTATTTCTCGCTTGTCTGTCTGCTCCAATCTCTTGTCTTGTCTGTCTGCTCTTATCTCCCCCCCACGCCTTAGCGTGGGGGGGATTAAAGGGGGGCCCTGAACAACGCTCCACTGCAAAAAAAGGACCAACCAACATGCCCATAATTCTCAAAATTAAATTCGATCCCCGACGCGGCGGCCTCACACCCTACGACTTCTTCTCCCCCGCTCTACGCGTCGACAACTGGTCTCCGCCGCTCCTCTCAGTGCTCGAATCCACCGACAACCACGTCTACACTCCCCTGCAGGAAGACGTCGAATGGCGCGCCGATTTTGACTACGACACATCACGCCTCTGCGTACATCTCCTCAAAAACTACACCACCATCATCTACATCATCCTCGCATCCGCCGACGCACGCAACATTCCCGCCGGATGCTCCATCGAAGGCGCGCTCGACCTCAACATCCACGCTTCATTCAATGCCGAAGCCCTCCGGCGAACGAACATCCCGGTCTCATGGAACACCGGCGCCGCGCTCAAGCGAAATATCCCGGCGGCGTATCATATCGAATCCGTTCGCCAACTCAACATCCCCGCCGCCTATAACCAGAAAAATATCCGCTCGCGCAATATCCCCGCCGCATGCGGCATCTCCGGCGCGATCACTGAGCTCATCCCCGTATCTTTCAACCTCGGCTCACTCGATTCACGCATCATCCCCGCCACCGCATGGATTATGGGCGTCGCGATTATGCCCGCCGATGCCGTCATCCTTCCCCTGCACGCGGGCCCCGCCGCGTCACGCGTAAGGGCGCATACCGCCGAGCTCACTTTGAACACCGACGAATGGGAGGAACTCGACTGATGACACTCATCGATGACATCATCGTAACAAACCTCGGCGGGACCGAACGCTACGATGAAAACACCGATTACGAAATCGACTACATCAACGACCGCATCAAGCGTATCACCGGCGGCGCTATCCCCGACGGGGGCGATATCCGCGTCTTCTACGGCAAGGAAATCCTCTCCTCCATCATCAGCTCCCTCGACTCTTCCCCCCACGCGCTTCTCCCGCGCGTCAAAGCGAGGATCGTCAAACTTTCATCCCCATCACAGGATCCCGATGAAGGCGACGACATATCCGGCCTCGTCACTACATGCAGTATCGACGTAAGCCTCTCGCGGCCCGGACGCTTCATCCTCGATTTCGCCGATGCCGTGTTATATCCCGATTACGACCCCGCTTCGGAGATCTGCATTCACGTCTCCGCCGGTATCGCCGTCGATGACGCATACCTCTATCAGCCCGTATTCATCGGCGTCGTGGAAGAACGCCGCATCGTTTCCGACCAGGGCTTCAATTTCTTGCGGCTCACCGGGCGCGACCTCTGCGCTTTCCTCGATTTCCCCCGCGCATCCGCCTCGGGACTTTCATTCAACCCGTCGTACAAACGACTCGTATTCCTCAACGGGATATTGATCTCCGATGAATGGCGCGCCGAACAAATCCTCTCCGGCGGCGCGCTGAACATCAACGACATCGTCGAGATCGCCTACGAGCGCGTCTACCCCATGTGCCACGACGCCATCCGCGCCATCCTCGACGAAACCGGATGGCCTCCCGGCGCAGTCTCCATTGAAATAATCGATTTCCCCCTCGCGGGATTCGACGCCCGCGCGAAATCCCCCCTCGATGCAATCGCCGAACTCGCGTCACGCGTCGGCGCGGGTGTCCATGCCGATGCCGCCGCCATCGTCATACGCTCGAAAGAAAATGCATCCGATGTCCGCTCGTCCTGGACATATCCCGTATCCGTCATCTACTCCATCGATGGAAATGAGCGCGACGAAAATCAATGCAACGCCGTACGCATCTACGGCCATTCCGAAACCGGACTCGCTCCCACACGCGCCAACCTGCTTCCGCCCATCGATCCATCGATGCCCGGCTATGTCAAGATCTTCGAAAAATCCGGGATCCTCATCCCCGATGAACCCCTCCGCACCCAGGAGCCGCCGCAGCCCTTCGAGATGACCTTCCGCCTCACCGCAGGTACTTTCGACCCGCTTTCGCTGCTCCTGAGCGGCGCGCGCCTCAAGGAAAATCCCGTGAAAATCGGCGATGAATATGAGATCACGCTACTTGTCGACTGGCTCTTTGAAGATACCGCCGGCGAACCGCCATACATCATTGATGAAAACGGCGAGAAGCGATTCTTCCTCCGCGGCGTCGTTTTCGATGCCATCCCCAATACCGCCGGCGAATACAAGCCCATCGCACACGCGAAGATCGAGCGCGAACGCGTCGACGTCATCGAAACTCCCTTCGAGATGACCTGCGACGACGCCGGGCGCTATTGTTTCGAAAATGTCACCCAGGGCGTCTACAAGCTCATCGCCTCGCATCCAGACTACATGGACAACTATGAAGACTCCGACCCCGCCAACGATGTCGAGCGCGACCTCTTCGAGGAAGAAGCCGCCTATGATGAAGCCCTCGAAGAGGGACGCTACATCAAATACGAAACCGATTACAACGTCATTGTATGGGCCAAACCTTCCAGCGAAGTATGGGGACTCACCGAGCACGTCGTGGGACAGGTGCTTCTCGAAGTCCGCTCCGTCTCGACACTCTCCGGCGGCGAGTTGAACTACGCCCCGCCCGTACGCGATGAAAATATCACCACCGAGACTCTCGCCGCCGAGATCGGACGCGTCATCATCGGCGCGTCATCCGACGCCCGCGCCCCGCGCGAAATCACCGTACCTCTCAACCCGTTCATCCGACCCGGCGAAGCAGTCATCACATCCGGGGATGAGATTGCCCAGGCCGACGGAAGCAAAGCCCTCATCGACAGGCTGCGACATTCCCTCGATCCAACCGCCGGTATTTTCACCACGACCGCCTATGTCGGCGAATACAACCCATCCGTATTATGCCGTGATTATCTCAAGGATGACCCCCTCGACCGCATCAACGCCGTCGTTATCGGCATCTCCCGCGATTCACAGGGAATCGAGCGCTATGATGTCACCGCCGCCGGAACCATCCTTCGCGGCATCGCGCGTTACACCGCCATCCCGCCGGTGAAAGTCGGCGACGCAGTCATCATCGCGAAACCATCCCGCAACGCGTCGAACTATCTCGTCGTCGCGCGCGTCGCCGATATCTTCGGCCCGGAGAGGATAGTCTATGTTTAGCGAACTCGGGACATTCCGACGCGGCCCCGAAAAAGGCGGCATACCCCTCTTCACCCGGGGCGCCATCGGACTGCATGCCTGGCGCGACGCCATCGGCCTTTATCCGAAAACCGGAAGCCCGCAATACTATATCTTTGCGGGCCTGACGTTCAGTTTCACGTCGCGGGGGCTCGGCCCGAACTCAATGAGCGTCTATGACATCCTCAAGCCCGCCGAAATACGCATCAAGCTCCCCGGGCAGGAACAGCCATACAATGCCCGGATGTCCGAATGGCATCTTTACAAAATCATCTCCGAGGGTTATTACGCATACCGCCCCCATCACCTCACACTCACCGGCGAGGAAGGCAATGACGTATGCTTCTCCATCCTCGACAAATTCCCCTTCGACCCGGGATTCCCGTTCTGGCAATATGGCGGCGTGCTGGAGCATGACAGCGACCTGAGTCCAAAAGAGAGGCAGGGCATCTATCGCATCGGACTAAATGTGCCCGTCGCCGATTCCCTCATCCCGGCATGGGCCGTCGATATCCCTTCCGAAGCCGAGCTCTTCGAATTGCTGAAGACAGACCTGTGGAAAGGAACTTATGAGATCTCCATCGACTTGCAGCCTTTCGAGGTATATCACAACTACGGCCAGTACAACCATGCTTCCACACTCGTATGGCTCAGCATGCAGAAATTCGACACCGGCAAACTGTCAACCGTCCTCTACGCTTATGTCGGCGACAAAACAAAATCGTGGCCCGACGGCTTGTGGGAAGGCGCCACCCTCAAGATGCTTTCCGGGAACGCCGCCGGCAACACCTATGCTATCGCCACGAATCTATCCACCGACGATGACCCGCCGCCCGAACTTCCCCCCGACGAATCACTTCTGAAAATCGGCTATCCCGGACCCAGCCCCATCACCGACGGTGTACAGCCCGGGGATGATTACGAGATCAGGCTCCCGTTCATGCAAAATTATGAAAAGATGTTCTTTGACAAAATCGAATTCCCTCCCGGCAGCTACAATGCCCAGACACTGAACTACTCATTCGAAGTGGAGTAACAGCCCCCCGCACCCTCCAGTGTGCGTTGTGGTGCGGGCGTCCCGCCTGCATGATATGCCCCTTGTGGTGCCGGGCGTCCCGCCTGCTCTTTACCAAACCGCGACCGTAAGCGAGCGGCCTGGTGCCACGGACAAGCCTGGTGCCACGGGTACGCGAGTCTTCGAGCTTACCCGTGTCTTCGCCCTCATC
>CAZSPL010000041.1:5343-8713 GCA_964608735.1 uncultured Planctomycetota bacterium
CCCGTGTCTTTCTTCGAGTTCCGTTAAAAAAACCAGACCCGTGTGGCACGGTCAAGCGTCGACCAGTCCTCATCGCGCTGCCACTCCCTTCGAAGCTTGCCCGTGTCTTTCTTCGAGTTCCGTTCGGTGTCCCCTCCCTGACGGTCGGGGCTCGGGCACCCACTTCGGAGTGGGGGGGATTAAGGGGGGGCCCAAAAACAACCCACAGGAGAAAAAAATGAACACCGCAAAACTATCTTTCTTCGACATCTTCGACACTCGCCGCGTCGCCAGGATCGCCTGGGCAACCATCGCCCCCGGCGAATTCTCCGATGAAAAACACCTCTGGCTCTACAACCGCCGCGACGCATCCCCCGGCGCGCCCGCGACCCGCATACGCGTCTCCGCCGTCGGCCTCACCGCGACCGGCGATGCAGTCTGCGTCGGTAAATTCATCGAAGTACGCTCCGACGGCATCAAGGGCGAGCCGGGCGTACCATTCGACGACGATGCGCAGGCCGAATTCACCCCAGTCGGAGGCTCACTTCTCGACGACGGCGCCTGTCTCGAGATCGGCGACATCCCGCCCCTCTGCGCCCGCCGATTGATATTCCGGCTCAACATCCCCGGTTCATTCGACGATTGCGGCCCCGCGGTTATCCATCTCCTCGCCGGCTACCGCGAAGAATCCTGAGATGCTCACACTCCTCGAAAACTTCCTCGACATCCTCTCCCGCTACGGCTTCCCCCTCGTGGCCGCCGCGCTTTTCCTGATCTACATACCCCTCGCCCTGCGAAACCTCTGGCGCGAATACCGGCGCCTCGCCAACCGGCATCACGACCTCCTCGCCGAAACCGCCCGCCTTCTCGAAATCAACGCCCTCGAATCCGAGATCGCGCGGCAGGCCATCGACACCACGCTCCAGCGGCTTCAGGGCATACGCGAAAAACTCGATGCCATCACCGAGCTCGTGGATTCACACGAAAAAAAACCCCGGCCTGAACCGGGGTCTGAGTTCTCCGAATAATCCTGTCTATCGCACCGATATCGGCACGTAGTTGCTTATCAGTCCCGAAAATTCACAATACACAATAAGGTTCGCCGGTTTTTCAGCCGTCGAGTTCAGGTAGCCCGTGTTCGTGATGAACCCGAGCGTCGGATCGCTCATGTGCCATCGCGACGACGCCGTGACATTGGCCTTGCTGTTGTCCGAGTATGTCGCGGTCGCAACGAACCTCAGCCATCGCTTGCTCACCATGTATGTGTCACCGGCGGCGACGCCCCAGTCATACGGGAATACATCGCTGCTGATCTCAAATACCTGGACGCCGTCGGGGATCCAGTCCGGACCCAGCGGATGAAGCGGGTCGGACAGGTTGGTGTCCATTGGCGATGTGTAATTGTTCAGCACTTCGAACTCGAGCCCGGCACCGGCGCCGCTCGTAAGCCTGAGCGTGCTGTCCGCCCAGTAGCCCTCGGGCGACATATCCGCCGCGTCGCCGAGTACGAACAGGAACGCGGGCTTCGGATCCTGCACCAGCGCCATCTCCTCAGCCGTCGCCGGCGTGGGCACATAACTAAGCATACCCGCCTGCTCTATCGGTATCGCAAGGCTTGGAGGTGATACATCGATGCTCACCGGTACGATTCCGCCCACAAGCGGTACTCCCGGCACTGCCACCGTCACCGTCGACGACCCGACGCCCTCGTATGTGCATGTGATATGCGCCAGTCCGGGCAATCCGCCCTTGACAAGCCCCGGGCCGATCACGCGACCGACTGTCGGATCATCGCTGAACCACGTCGCGAGGAATGTCACGTCGCCGATTGCCCCGCCGGGGAATATACCCCGCGCGGTGAACCGGTACGTTTCGTTCTTATCAACCCAGACTATTCCGGGGATGATATTGATCGCCTGGATCTTCCCTATCGGGAGATTAATTGTCGGATCAATACTCGTCGTGCCGCTGCAACTTATCGTGAACAGCACAAGGAGGCAAAGCAGCATGGTCAGAATGAGATTACGCTTCATTCCGGCACTCCTTAATGAAAGTCAATTATAAGAAAGTGTAATTTATCACACGCCCCCCTACCAGTCAAGCAAAACCATCCTTTGCCAGTCAATCAAAACCATCCCCGCCAGGCATTTCGCGCCTTAAACCTCCGACGCCGGGTCCCTCTTGGGTACCGCACACTTTAGTGTGCGATTTCCTCCCCTCCGGGTGGCACCCCTTTACCGCGCTTGCCGTATGCTCTTGACTCGTCAACAAAGGCTATCGCGCGGGAAAGGGGTGGTCCTCGGATAACCGTCGCTCAAGCCACCCGGCAACGAATTCTCTGAGCGAGATATATTTGGATATAGGAGCACGCCCATCCTCGCGGACTCGGACTGGGCGTGGCACCCGTCACATGCTTTCCCAGGCCGCGCCACGCATCACATAACCCTCGAAAAACTCCAAATCAGGGTTAAATTTCCGCTATAAAACAAGAATATACTATATAGATATTAACTGCCACGGTGTAAAAAGGCAGTCATAACGGCTCGCAACCGGGGAATCCTTAAACCGGAAGCCCTATACTTGTGTCCCTACCTATTATCCGGCCGCCCGGAATGACCGATCGTGATACGGCAGGCAAAATACAGGAAAATCATCGACCTCGAATGCATGGTTGAAATGCAGGATGTCGGCTTCACCTACAGCAAAGGCATCGCCGCCCTGCACGACATCGACTTCAAGGTGCGCCCCGGCGAATTCGCCTTCATCGTAGGCCCCACAGGTTGCGGCAAATCCACCCTCCTGAAGCTTGTTTACCTCGACCAGTACGTTACTTCCGGCACTATCACGGTACTCGGCCTGGACGTGAGCCGCCCCAGGCGAACCATCATCCCCTACATCCGCCGCAATCTCGGCGTCGTCTTCCAGGACTACCGCCTCCTCGAAAATAAGACCATCTACCAGAACATCGCCTTCGCGCTCCACGTCATCCAGGCGCGGCCAGAGGAAATTGAAAAACGCGTACCTCTCGCCCTGAAAATGGTCGGGCTCGAAGACCGCGGCGATGCGCTTCCCGGTGAACTGTCCGGCGGCGAGCAGCAGCGAGCCGCGCTCGCCAGAGCCGTCATCAACAACCCACCCATACTCGTCGCCGATGAACCAACCGGGAACCTCGACCCCGACACTTCACTCGGGATAATCAGGCTCTTGAAAAAAATATCCGACCGCGGAACCACGGTACTCATCGCCACCCACGACGAGGCCAACGTCGATTTGTTCAAGCAGCGCGTCATACGGCTCGACGAAGGCCGCATCATATCCGACACGGAAGGGGGTGGATACCGCGATGCTCCTGAGGAACTTGCGCTATTACCTGACTGAGACGGCCGTCAAC
>CAZSPL010000041.1:8723-21045 GCA_964608735.1 uncultured Planctomycetota bacterium
GTCAACCTCAAGCAGAACCGTCACGCAACTATCATCACCATACTGCAGACTCTCGTAAGCCTGTTTATTCTCGGCATCTCACTCATCTTCATCATTAACACGAACCAGTTCGTGACCAACTTCCTCAACAACCTCCAGGTCGCGGTATTCCTCGAGGACGGCCTCGACGCCGACCAGACCAGCGCCATCTACCACGAAATAAGCGAAAATATGCCCGGCATCAAGAAGATATCCTACCGCTCAAAAGAAGATGCCATGGCCAAGGTCAGGAGCGAAACCAACATCCCCGTTGAGGACTACACTGAGAACAACCCGCTCCCGGCATCATTCCTCATAGTGATAAAATCACCGAAATACGCTCCCATCCTGGCCGATAAGGTAGGCAAGCTTGAAGGCGTCGACGATGTGATGTACGGCGAGAAGATCCTCGGTGAATCGCTCCCCGCTTTCTATTTCATCCTTGGCGCGAGCTTCATCCTCGCCGTCATTATCGCCGGCGCAACCGTATTCACCATAAGCAACACCATACGTCTCGCCATCTATGCCCGGCGCAAGGAAATCCGGATCATGCAGCTCGTGGGCGCTACCGAATGGGCCATCCGCGGGCCGTTTCTCTTCGAGGGAATCGTGTACGGACTCACGGGAAGCATCCTCGCGTTCATACTCGTCGTGCTCGGCTATATCCTGTTATTCAGCAGTTTCAGCCGCGTATGGATGTTCCGCCCGATAATAGTCGAAGCAGGGCAGATGGCCTATAATCTCTTCATCCTGATGATAGTGCTCGGGGTCATCATCGGCGCGGCGGGCAGTCTGCTCGCGGTAGACAAGTATCTCGAGAGCGAATTTCACATGCCGGAAACTTCTCCCGGCAAGAGCGTATAAAAAGTTGCCGAGTGCCAGTTATTACCACGCTGGCCTTTTATAATTTGCGATTTTTTTCATTTAGGGAGTACAATATCAGCCTGAGTTTCACCATCGGGCTGGAGAAACCGGCGGAAACATGAAAGCAACGCAATATCTGGGAAAGAACTGGTTTAATCTGCTGCCAATAGCCTGCCTCGTCATCCTGGTGGCAATGGTGCTGCCCATATGCGTGGCGCTGGCCGATTTCGACGACCCCGATGAAGC
This sequence comes from uncultured Planctomycetota bacterium, assembly GCA_964608735.1. Lineage (GTDB taxonomy): Bacteria > JAJVIF01 > JAJVIF01 > JAPKYR01 > CAZSPL01 > CAZSPL01. The sequence continues at coordinate 9,852 of CAZSPL010000041.1, forward strand.
ATACGGTGAATACACCGATCTCCAGGATCAGATAAAGAAGGAAGAGCAGCGGCTCAAGGAAATGGAGGGCGTACGCCGCGGCGCCCTTCGCGAGCTCAATGATATAGATAAAGACATCAACTACCTTAATTCCCGCATAGAGAATATAGAGAACGACCTGCGCATCAAAAAGGCCCAGATGAGCGAATACGAGCGCCAGCTCGGACAGGCCAAGGCCGACCTCACAAGCGCGCAGGAGAGGTTCGAGCGAAGGCTCATCGAATGGTACAAGGCGGGAACACAGCAGGATGTCGGCTTCCTACTCAGCGCCGAGGATGTCACCGATTTCATCTACCGCCTCTACTACACGCGGAAAATCCTCGATGAGGACAAGGCGATAATCTCCGAAATCAGGGCGCAGAAATCCGACCTCTTCGAAGCCCGCGACAATCTAAACCTCGAAATCGACAAGGTGAAGGACCTCAAATACGACCTTTCCGGCTACCGCTCCGATTACCACAGGCTGTTCGGGAAGAAACAGGAAATCGTCGACGACATCAGCAGCGACGTGAACGCCATCGAGGAAGCCATCGAGGAACTCGAACAGGAAAGCAACGATATTGCATCCTTCCTGCGCGGCATCGAAGGTAATCCCTACGTCGGCGTAATCGGCATGTTCGACGGCACCCTCATGAAGCCGATCAACGCGTCTATGGGGAGCGGCTTCGGGATGAGAATGCATCCCATCCTGCACCGGCGGAAAATGCATACCGGCGTCGATTTCCCAGCCCCGACCGGGACCAATATCAAGGCCGCCGGCGGCGGACAGGTTGTCTTCTGCGGATGGAAATCGGGCTATGGCAAGACCATCATCATCGACCACGGCAACGGCCTCGCCACTCTCTACGCCCACTGCTCGCAGCTTCTCGCAAACAGCGGGGAGTATGTCACCGAGGGGCAGGTTATCGCCAAAGTCGGCTCCACCGGCTTCACAACCGGACCCCACCTGCATTTCGAAGTGCGCAAGAACGGCGACCCGAAGGACCCGATGCAGTATATTCATTAATCCTTCCGCTTATTCCGAAAATACAAAAGTCCCTCCGGGGGCTTTTTTATTGCTCTTCCCGATGTCCCGGTATCTGCTACCACTATGTCCATAGTATGTGTGGCACGGTCAAGCGTCGGCCAATCCTAATCGCACGACCACCACGTATGAAGCTTGCCCGTGTCTTTGTCCCCTTCAATCCTTCCCCCATTTCACGCGCCATTAGCTTGTGATATATTTTACCCGGAGGTCGGAAATGGGAAATACCATCATCGAAAAAATAATCGCCCGCCATGCGGCACGCGACTCCGTACGCCCGGGCGATATCGTGTGGATCGGCCTCGATGTCCGCACCGCCCGCGATTTCGGCGGCGCGAATGTCGTCAAGCGTTTCCGGAAAGAATACCCGGGGCAGAAGGTGGATGACCCGGCGAAGACATTCTTCACATTCGACTGCAACGTGCCGGCCAACACCATCGGTTACGCCGACAACCAGCAGATATGCCGCATCTTCGCCCGCGAACAGGGCATCAAGGTTTACGATGTCGATTGCGGTATCGGAAGCCATGTCGCCATCGAGAGGGGAATCGCGCATCCCGGCATCACATTCGTCGGGACCGATTCGCATTTGAACATCCTCGGCGCGGTAGGCGCGTTCGGGCAGGGGATGGGTGATGCCGACATCGCCTATGCATTCCGCCAGGGACGCACGTGGTTCGAAGTCCCGCCGACGATGAAAATCACTTTCAGGGGAGACCCGAAAAATCCCGTGAGCGCCAAGGACATCGCGCTCCGGGTGCTGCGCGAAATCGGCTCCGCGGGCGCGCTCGGACGATGTATCGAATACCATGGGCCCGCGGTCGAGCACATGAAACTTCACAGCCGCATCACACTCGCGTCGATGGCGACCGAGATGGGCGCGGTGACATCGTTCATCCCGCCGAATGACGATATCCTTGAATACTGCAGGCAGGCCGCGGGCAGGCGGGATATCGAGGGGGTTTATGCCGATGCCGGTGCCGAATACATCGAGGAGATCGAAATAGATATATCCAGGCTGAAACTGCAGATAGCGTGCCCGCCGTCGCCGGAGAATGTCGTCGATGTGGCCGATGTCGCGGGCACGAAGATAGACTCGGTATTCATCGGCTCGTGCACCGGCGGACGTTTCGAAGATTTCGTCACCGCCGCGGCGGTACTGAAGGGGCACAAGGTCGCCGACGGCGTCATGCTCAAGCTGCAGCCCGCGACGCGCGATGTGTACGGGCAGATGCTCAAAGCCGACCTGATGAAGGTGTTTTATGACGCGGGCGGAGTCGTCATCAATCCCGGATGCGGCGGATGCGCCCAGGGACAGGTGGGTATGACCGGCAAGGGCGAAGTGCAGTTGTCGACGAGCAACCGCAATTTCACCGGCAAGCAGGGCGCGGGGGATACATATCTATGCAGCGCCTATGTCGCCGCCAAATCCGCCCTCGCGGGCATGATTGTGGAGTGAAGAATCCCGGGCGCAGCAAGCAGCGCCCCTACGGGTGCCGCACACTTCAGTGTGAGCCTTGAAAACCCGAGCCCCGACCGTCAGGGAGGGGACACCGAGCGGAACTCGAAGATCAGACACGGGCAAGCTCGAAGACTCGCGTGCCCGTGGCACCAGGGTTGAAGAGAATTCCCGGTCGGAGCGCGGACGTCTCGTCCGCCTTTCAAGGAGATACATATGACCGACAAACCTACAACACTCAAAGGACGCGCGTGGGTTATACGCGACGCCTCCGGCAACCCCATCAACAACATCGACACCGACATGATATTCCACAACGCCCACCTCGCCATCACCGACATAAACGAGATGGGGCGCCACGCATTCGGCAACCTCGCCGGGTGGCAGGACTTCCCCGGCAAAGTCCGGCCCGGCGATATCCTCATCGTCGGCGCGAATTTCGGCGCCGGCTCGTCGCGCCAGCAGGCGGTGGACTGTTTCATCGCGCTCGGCGTCGCGGGAATCGTCGCGGAAAGCTTCGGCGCGATATACAAGCGCAACGCCATCAACACGGCGTTCCCGCTCATCGAATTCCCCGGCATAATGGATACCGGCATCGAGTCCGGCAACAAAATCGAGATCGACCTCGCGCATTCGACGTTCCGCAATCTCACCACCGGCGATAAAATCCCCGGCATGCTACCGTTCAGCAAGGTACAGATGGACATCTACCAGGCGGGGAGCCTGTTCAAGGTGACGCCATGAGCCGTGGAGAAGGAATAGGAGAAGAACCGAGCCGCGTGGGAAAGACCATCGGTATTGTGATCTTCATCATCTTCGCCATTGTCATAGTGGTCACCTCCTTTCAAATTCTGGCCTTGACTGGGTATGAACACTTTCGGTATCAGGGCTTGGGAAGATATGACGATGGCGACTATGAGGGCGCGATAAAGTCATTCACCTGGGCGGGGAGATTCGACCCGCATTCAAAGAATCCCTCTGTATTGAGGGCGAAAGCTAAAATCGCCGCCGGTGATTACCAGGGAGCAATCGATGATTGCAACAAGGCGATGGGCCGCGAGAAGGGGAATGAGTGCCCTTATATAAACCGCGGCATCGCGAAGTTTTATCTCGGCGATTACCAGGGGGCCATTGATGATATCAGCCATGATATTTCTCCCGCCCAGCCCTGGCCCGATGCCCTCGCATGGAGAGCACAGGCGAAGAAGGAAGCGGGCGATATCGAAGGCGCGCTCGAGGATATGGACATGGCAGTGAGTGCCGACCCATCCGCGGCGTCATTCAGATATCGTTCCAGGATAAGGCTCGAGGCGGGCGATGCCGAAGGAGCGCTGAGCGATGCGGAGGAGGCCGTGAGACGCGGGACCGATGTCCCGTTGAATTACGGATTCAGGGCGCGCGCGAGAGCGGCATTGGAGGATTATGAGGGAGCGATTGATGATTTGAACCTGTACCTCGAGGAATTTCCCGACAGCGCCGACGCTTATCTGGAACGCGCGAAAGCCAAAGAAGCCCTCGGCGACACGGCAGGCGCGGAAGCCGATTACGCCAAAGCGCGCGAGCTTGACCCTTCGGTGTTTGAAGAAAATCAGGATTGAATCCCTTCCCCATTACCTGCCTCCCTCTCCTTCTTCTTTATCTCCTTCCAATTAGCCAACACTTCATCTGCGTCGGCGACCGCGGTATCGCCGAATACGTGCGGATGGCGGCGGATCATTTTTTCGATGAGGGTGTTGAGGGTATCCGCGAGTGTGAATTTGCCCTCCTTCTCCGCGACGCGGCACAGGAATACGCATATGAACAGCAGGTCGCCTGTCTCCTCCGCGACGTGCGCCCAGTCCGCTTCGGCGAGGGCGTCGAGAAGCTCCGCCGATTCGTTGCGGATGTATTCCTTGAAATCATCGACAGTCCGCTCGCGGTCCCACGGGCATCCGCCGGGGCCGAGCAATGTATCGACCATGCTCGCCACGTCATCTATCTTTCCGGTTCTCTCGAATTTTATCGCCATGATGCGAAGATGATAGCAGATACGGAAAAATAGGGACAGTCACGAATGGCGCTTTCTTAAACCTTAATTCATTCTATCATAAGAATCCGGGTGGCACCCCTTTACCGCGCTTATAGCTTCAAACTGGACGCATCAACATAGCTTATCGCGCGGGAAAGGGGTGGTATGTCCAGCCTCCGAAGCAGCCACCCCTTTCCCGCGCAATATACACCACTGAGACTTCAAGCACATGCAGTAAGCGCGGTAAAGGGGTGCCACCCGGAGCTTAATAAATATACGCCATCTTAAAAAAGCACCACTCGTTACTGTCCCTATTTTTCCCGTGCATTGACACATAATCGATGCTCGTTCATAATACGCATCCCCTCTTAAAGGGGGGCGAGTGGCTCTAAGGCAAGGCGAAAGCCACGGGGAGAAGCCGGTATTTATGGGACCTGTGCTGTTAAAAAGCGGACTGAAGATAGCCGTCATCGCGCTTGGCGGAAACGCCATCCTGCGCAAGGGACAGCCCGCGTCGCCCGATGTGCAGCTCGAAAATCTCCGCGATGCGATCCACAACCTCGAAGCCACGCTCGAACGTTACTCCTCCTTCGCACTCACCCACGGCAACGGCCCGCAGGTGGGTAACGACCTTATACGCAGCGCGTCCGCCGCCGACAACGAAGACCTCCCCGAACTCGACCTCGTCGACTGCGTGGCGAACACCCAGGGACGAATCGGCCACTGGATAATCCACGAGATAAAGCGCAACCCGGCGTATGCCGAGCACAACGCCGCATGCGTGCTGACCCATGTCTATGTCGACAACGACACGTTCACCGATGATGAATACACCAAGTATGTCGGCCCGTGGCGCCCCAATACGGCGGAGATGAGAGCGTCACTCGACGCGAGGCGCATCAAGTATAAATCCCCCGCCGGTTCCGAGGATTTCATCAGGCGCGTGGTGCCGTCGCCGATGCCCTACGCCATCGAGGAAATCGACATCATCAACCGGATGCTCAGCCGCGGCGTGATAACCATATGCTGCGGCGGCGGTGGTATCCCGGTCTACGACCCCGGCTATGCGGGCAACCTCGACGGCGTGTCATCCCGTGGCGGGCGGTTCTGCCGCTCCGAAGTGGTCATCGACAAGGACAGGGCATCATCGATACTCGCCGTGTCGCTTATCGAGCACAACCCGGCCATCGACGTGGAGTTCATCATACTTGCCGACATCAAGGGGCTCTACCGCAATGCCGGGCTGAAGGATGAGGATTTCATCCCGGAGATGAGCATCGAGGAACTTCATGAATTCATGGCGCGCACGGAGCTCGACCCGGGAAGCATCGGTCCGAAGCTCGAATCGATACACCGGTTCCTGCTGCAGGGGGGGAAGCATGCATGGTTCGGTCCGCTGCATGACTTCAGCTCGATATTCGACCCGGCGGCGCGCGTCGGCACGCATTTCTATAACACGGGACAGATGGAAATGTTTGCGTAGCACTCCTCGTGCGGGCGTCTCGCCTGCATGTGGTACAATACGAGCCGCTTGCCCGGCATGGAAAGAGCAACGCCGGGAAACACGATTACGGAGCGTGATACATGAATCTGGTAACCCTCAAGGACCTTACACCCGATGAAATACGCCACATCATCGAGCGCGCGATAAGTATAAAGAAGCTCATGAAGAGCAACCCGTTGGGCTACATGAGCGAATACGGCGACATCCTCAAGAACAGGACGCTGCTGATGATTTTCGAGAAGCCGTCGCTTCGCACGCGGCTGAGCTTCGAAGTCGCGATGAACCAGTTCGGCGGAAGCGCGATATTCTACAGCACCGAAGGCTCATACCTCGGCACGAAGGAGACGATGTACGACACGGCGAAGACTGCATCGCGTTTCGCCGACATCATCATGGCGCGGCTGTTCAAACATAAGTCGATGGAAGAACTCGCCAAACATGCGGAAGTGCCGGTGATAAACGGCATGACCGACTTCAATCACCCGTGCCAGGCGATGGGCGATCTCATGACGATACTCGAAAAGCGTGGGCGCCTCGAAGGGATAAAAGTGGCGTATGTGGGCGATGGCTGCAACAACGTCACGCACTCGCTTCTCTACGGCTGCTCGATGATGGGTATAGATATAAGCATCGGCTCGCCCGAGGGGGATGAATATTCGCCGCTCGCGTCGGTCCTGAAGGAAGCGGGCAAATTCGCCTCGGAGACCGGTGCGAAGATAGAAATGTATCATACGGCTGAAGAAGCCGTGAAGGGCGCGGATATTGTCTACACCGATTCGTGGATGAGTTTCCATATTCCGAAGGACAAGGAAGCAGAGCGTGTGCGCATATTCGAGCCGTTCAGGGTCACGCGCGAGTTGATGACGAAAGCCGAGGCGGGGGCGAATTTCATGCACTGCCTTCCCGCATGGCGCGAGCACGAGCAGACGGCGGATGTCATCGACGGGCCGCAGTCGATTGTGTTCGACCAGGCGGAGAACAGGCTTCACGCGCAGAAGACGATCATCCTCAAGCTTCTCGGAAAACTGTGATCCACGGGATGAGATTTGCTGGAAAACAAAAGCCCCGGCTCGATGAGCCGGGGTTCTAAATTTCAGCATTGGAAATCCTTCTATTCGCCCTTATCCCCTTTCGGCATGTCGGGTATACCCGGCAACCCGAAACCGCCCGGTGCTCCCTTCATCATTTCATCCACCTTTTCCAACTGTTTGATTGCGTCGGAAATCGACATGCCCGCTGTGATCATATCGTTGATAAGCCATTTCCCGCCTGTTTTCGCGAGAACGAAGGTGATCGTAACCTCATCGATAACCGCATTGACCTTGGCGGTATCCCCTTCAATGCTCTCGTCCTCGACCTTTACTATGGTCGCCTTCGTGAATTCATCGGCGACGGTCTTTTCATTGCCCGCCTTCTTGCTCATCTCATCCATCTTCGCCCACATTGTCAGCATATCGCTCGTACACAACGATTTCATCTTCGCCATGTCGCCCGCCTTGCCCGCGGCGATGAACTCATCGACGGTCCCCTTCGGGCTTCCTCCGCCGCACCCGGCAAAGATCAGGAAGGCGAGAATGACGAACATAAACAAAACGCGATTCGCTTTCATCATGGCATCCTCCGATGTTTTATTGTTCAGTTGTCCGAGAACTCCACTATAGCGCATTTGAGTGGGAAAAAATAGTCGTTTGAATATTTCGGGCCGCGACGCCCCGGAGTTTATAAGGATTCGAGGACCGCGACGGCGGCGGCGAAGCCTTTCTCGTGCGTGATGCTTATGATGATGTTCGTGATCCCGAGCGAGTCGGCGATTTCCTTCGCCTGGCCGCTGAGCACGGCTTCGGGACGCTTCATCCCCCCGCCGGCGATTTCTATCTGCCTGAAATGCACTTCCTGGAACAACCCCGAGCCGAGCGCTTTCATAACGGCTTCCTTCGCGGCGAATCGTCCCGCGAGCATCTCATCGCACTTGCGCGACGCGAGGCACACCTTGATCTCGGAATCGGTGAACGCCTTGGACAGGCCGTCTTTGCCGAATTTCACGCGAAGCCGGGCGATGCGCTGTATCTCGACAAGGTCAATGCCCACTCCGGCGACCGGCATCGTTACACCTCTTGCAATTTCCCGACGACTTCCGACTGCCCCGCGAGCAGCAGGCAATCCCCCTCATATATCTTGTCATCCGGTCCGGCGAGAGGGGTGGTCTTGTTGCGCCGCTGTATCGCGAGAACTATCACGTTGAATTTCTTGCGGAAATCTATCTCCCTTAACGTCTTGCCTGAATATTTAGGGCCCACCTTGACGCGCGCGACGGAGTATCCTTCGAGCAGTTCGATGATGTCGATTATCCCAGGGCTGTGAAGAATGCCGGCGAGCCGCAGCGCGGTGTCGCGCTCGGTCATGAAAATGTCGTTTATCCCGAGCCTTTGAAGTATGCGCTCCTGTACCGGGGTCTCCGCGCGCGCCCAGATGTCCTTCACGCCGAGGTCGATGAGGTTCTGTACGGTGAGGATATTCGGCTCGATGTGATCGCCGATGGCGACGATGACGGTGTCGACATTCGTCACGCCGACGCTCTGCAACGCCTTGGCGTCGGTGGTATCGAGGATATAAAGCTCAGTGAATTTGTCCTTCAGCTTCTCGATTATCCCCGGGTCGATGTCTATGCCTATCACGGTATGGCCGAGGGAATTGAGTTCCTGCGCGAGCGTCTGCCCGAACTGCCCCATGCCGATTATGCAGAAATCACGCATCGTATGCTCCAGTGTCAGCGTATCCAATTATAACCGTTCCGGGAGGAAATGTCTTAGGCGCGGCGCCGGTATGACATCGCGATCCTGTCGCGGGCTAAAAAAAATCCGGCTTTTCAGCCGGAATAAAAACAAAATTCGGTTTCACGAAGCGTTCTACTTCTTGCGCGCGACGCGCCTGGTTGTAGTCTTCTTCGCGACAACCTTCTTGGCCGCCGGCTTCCTGGCGGTCACTTTCTTCTTGGCGACCTTCTTCTTGGGGGCCGCTTTCTTCACGACTTTCTTCTTCACGACTTTCTTGGCGACTTTCTTCTTGGGGGCCGCCTTCTTCACGACTTTCTTCTTCACGACCTTCTTGGCCGCGACTTTCTTCTTCACGACCTTCTTGGCCGTGGCCTTCTTGGCTGTTACTCTCTTTGCAGCGGTTTTCTTTGCGCCGCCGCATCCTGTTTTCTTCTTAGCTGCTTGCATGTGTTCAAGCCTCCTGAGGGTTAAAAGGTTTTGTCTATCCCAATCGCCCTCCTTGGGTGTCTCGAGACACCCCGCTAAACCGTCGAAACGCCCGTCATTGAGTATATATTCAAACGGCTTACTGCCGATGTACCCATGCCCTATGTGTTCATGCCGGTCAACCCGCGAACCGAGATCTTTCTTACTGTCGTTCAGGTGGAATGCCCCGAGTTTTTCGAGGCCGATGTAGCGGTCGAATTCCTCCCAGGTATTTTCATACCCCTCTTCGGTTCGCAGTTCATATCCGGCGGCGAAGGCATGGCTTGTGTCGAAACAAACCCCCATACGCTCGGGGCGGTCGACCATCGAGATGATTTCACCGAGATGCTCAAACCGCCAACCTACACTCGTCCCCTGCCCAGCTGTGTTCTCCAACAATAGTGTTACGTTGTAATCCGCATGCGTTTCGATGGCACGGTTCAGTGCCTGGGCGATACGTTCTACACATTTCTCTTCACCGCTCCCCATGTGGGAGCCCGGATGAAAGACGAGGAACTGTATGTCAAGGAGCTCCGCGCGTTCTGTTTCCTCTATGAACGCGTCTAAACTTATCTTACTTAATATCGATTCGGGCGAACCCAAATTTATCAGGTATGAATCGTGCGCGAGGATGGTTGTTATCCCGAGGCGCTCGCGTTCCGATCTGAACAACGCGATGCTTTCCCCGGTGAGAGGCTTCGCTTTCCACTGGTTCTGGTTTCGGGTAAAGATCTGCAGCGCCCTGCATTCCAGCAAAGCGGCTTCTGATAAGGCTTTGTGAAGGCCGCCACTTATCGAGAAATGTGCGCCGAGATTCAGCACTTGTTTTCAATTCCATCCTCCGCGTGATATTTTAATTGAAAAGCCACGCAAGTTACAGCCTTTTCATAAAGTTTTGGAAAAAATATGTTTTTCCGTCTTCACGCACTAAAACCTTAGATGCGCTGTAACCGGCTTATAATAGGGGATACAGAACATTCGCGAAAAAATCCACCATGGAATAATTTTCGCGAAAGTTGAAAAAATCCGCGCGCGTGAAAAAATATTTTCACCTTTTCGCATGCATGAAAAGGAGTGAAAAAAATGATTCCTCGGTTTGGAATGCGCCGCATCCTGTAACCCGCACCAACAAAGGGTTTGCGGGCGTCACGATTTTTTCATTTTGCGAATGGAAGATGTCGCGCTATTCGATATATTCCGCGGCGCTCACTTCGGGCGGCGGTACGATTTCGAAATCGAAGAAACCCCGGATGATTATCTCGAGGTAGGCGAGCGTCGGTTTGCCGATTTTTCTTTTGCCGGTCATGCGATAGAGCCACGCCTCGACCTTCTCGCCCGACGGGATCAGCACACTCGCCTTCTCGCGCAGGTAGAAATCGGGATGCCCCTCGAAGCCGTCGAGCAGCTCGATGTCCGGCGGCGTCATCCTGTAGAGCCCGCCCTGGACATACCATTCATTGTCGGGGCGCACATCCGCGACCGGGCCGCCGCGCGTTTCACTGAAGCCGGCGAAGACGAGCTTGTAGCCGATAAGGCGCGCGGGAACGTACGGCACCGAGTGCGGGCATCGCTGCGCCATCTGCTCGTGGCTCAGGTTCGAGCCGTATGCGAAATACAAATCTTCGAATGCCACGTTCCTATTTTACACAATCAGCCCGATAACGGAAGAACCGGGAGGCGGATTTTTCGATTGAATGCGCCGTCAGCACGGGCGTGAATAATTTTTTAAAAAACAGGATAAAATCGTCATGGTTTTTATCAAAACTCGAATATCGGCATCTTAAGAGTATAGGGAATATCGAAAGGCACAACACTCAGGTTACCCTTTGCGGGAACCCCCCACTACGGTGGGGGGTTTCGGCATTTTCGGCTGCTCCCAGCCCGGGATGTCCGGGATGTTTCGGGACACCCTTGTCCCGAA
>CAZSPL010000042.1:0-9014 GCA_964608735.1 uncultured Planctomycetota bacterium
AGCAGTACTTACTTCTTCCGTATCGCGCCGAGGGCCTCATCGTAAACAGCCTCGGTACGACGTGTCATCATTGCGGCGGAAAAATCCGCGCCGAGCTTCCTCAGGGCAGCGGCAGACAGTTCCATGCCAAGCTCCCTATCATTTAATATCGTCTCAATTGCCCCTGCGAGCACCACCGGTTGGCCATGCGGCACGAGCAGCCCGTCTTCGCCATCCCTGACAAGGTCGACATTGCCCCCCACGGCGGTAAGCACCATCGGGCATCCGCGGGCCATTGTTTCAAGAACCGCGATTGATGTACCCTCGGCGCTCGAGGAAATGCAGAACACATCGCAAGCGGCGATGATGTCCGGCCCGTCTACACGCTCCCCGGCGAATATGATACTTTCCGCAAAGCCTGTTTCACGTGAAACGTCCTCCAGTTCGGCGCGCAACGGACCGTCCCCGACGATGAGGAGACGCGCTTCGTCATTTTTTCCCCTGACGAGTCCGAATGCCCGGATAAGCAGCGCATGGTCTTTGACAGGCGTAAGCGACGCGACATTCACGATTACACGGGCATTTTGCGGTATGCCGAATTCGCTCTCAAGCCTTGCTTTGTCCCAGCCCTTGTCGCCGGGGATATCTATCCCGTTCACCACGGTCCTGACTTTATGGGCATTGTACGGGTATACATTCCCCACAAAACGGGCGGTCTCATCGCTCACGGCGATTATCATATCGACCCCGCCCGACATCAGGCGATTGAACCACCGGAGTTTCGGCGACACTCCCCCCGTACGCCCATGCTCGGTGACAATGAATGCCACATCATCCAACCCCATCACCGCCAGCCGCCCCCAGAATGACGCCGAGAAATTGTGCGCGTTGACAAGGCTTATGCCTTCCCGGCGGATGTATCTCCGCAGCCTGCTCGCGCATCCCGCATCAAATGCCGATTTCTTGTCGAAATAAACCACTTCGGTCCCGGAGTCCCGGAACAGCCCTTCCAGCGGCCCCGCTCTTCTGAGCGATGCCACCACCGGAAGATATCTCGACCTGTCGTGATGCCCGGCGAGATACGCGATAACCTTCTGAGCCCCGCCCATTTCGAGCGAGTGAATCAAATGCATCACCTTGACAGGATTGGATTCAGCCATAGGGGAACCTTGCTCAGAGGAATTTATCCACGAGACCGTATTTCTGCCTGGCAATCGTCTTGAGGATCGGTATGAACGCTATTGCGAGCCAGAAGAATTTAGTGATGTAAAGCCCAAGGAATGCCTGGCACAGCAGCAGCCCGAGAAGGGAACTGGCGACAGCATTGGCTACGGCAAACAGATATTTATCACCGACTTTGAGAAAATAGAAATTAAGGCGGTAGCTTTCCATGATTATATAGGCAATCATGCTGAGCCAGATAATCAGCCCTATGATACCGTATTCCGCCAGTATGGTTATAAAGTCGTTGTGCCCGACGCGCTTGTAGCCGACGAAGCCGGTTTTGTAGCGGTTCTGCTGGTATTCATCATCGAATGCATAGGAGAATCCACCCATCCCGACCCCGGCTATCGGGTGCGCCTTGACAATCTCCACGCCGACTATCCATATGGCCATGCGTCCCGACGGAAGTTCCTTGACATAGATCGGGGGCTCCGTTTCCGCGCGCTTCGCGTAGCGTATCAATAGAAACGGCCCCGTGAGCACCAGTACGGTGAGCACCGCCGCCAAGGCGCGCTTCCTGTCGGCATCGAGGAATATCCTGTATACGAAACTTATGAGTATGGAGACGAGAAATCCGCGGGAGACGGTCGATGCCGCGCCGAGCATGAGGATGATGATAATCCCCCCGAACAGCAACCTGAGCCATATGTTCTTGTGATACATGGCGAGGTTCAGGCTCAGGTAGATTGGAAGAATCATCAACGCGGCGAATTCATTCTCATCGGAGCCCTTCACTCCCACCGACCTCAATTGCCCTATTGAATTTACCAGGGAGATTGCCGCTACGTATGTATAGGATGCCAGGATGGCGTATAAGACCCACTTGAGCTTGCCAGTAGTATTGATAAGGCTCATCGATATGTTGTAGAAGACCCATAGCTGCAGAAGCGTGAAGCCGATAAAGACTACTTTGAGCGGATTCGGAGCCCAGAAGACGGTAATGAGGCCCCATCCCAGGAAGATCAGGAAATTCAGGCTTATGCGGTCGAGCCGCAGCATGTCGGCTCGCTTTTCGCGGAAGATATAAAGCGCCCATGCGAGAAACAAGATATAGCCTATCAGTCTCGGAATGCTCAAGCCGACGTCCTCGAATGCCGGTATGACATTGAATGGAAACGACGCGACGAAAATGAGAAATATCGGCAGCGGGAAAAAGATTACGAGTACTATCGCGGGGATAATCAGGAAGCCGACGGCGAAAATGTAGTTGCCGCCGGTGAGATATGCCATATATGCTACGGTGATAAGACCGGCGCCCGTGAGAAGCAATTCCGGCCCGGACCGCTTTTCTTTAATCATCGAGAGGCTCCCCATCGAAATCATCCTGCCGCGGGGTCATCCTGCTGCGGGGCCAGTTTGATTTCGGGCTGTCGCCTGTACTCTCCTCCGCGGTTGTGTGTGTAGGACGCGGGAGATTATCCGGAGGCCGACTGGGGGGTCGATTCCGATCCCGGTTATGATATCTACGGTTACGCCTGCTGTTTCCATCAGCCTTCGCCTGCCCCTCGGCGCCGCGCGGGCTTGATTGCGGCACGGGTTGACGAGGCTGATTCCCGGGCTGCGGCTGCTTTCCGGATTGCGGTTGCCGCTGCTTGTAAGGCGGCTTGCGGCTGTAATTCTTCCCGTTGCCGGAACCGCCGCTCCTGTTGTGCGGCTTCCTGTAAGGCTCCCTGTTCCCATCCTTCCCGGCGGCAGCGGTCTGCGCGCCCTTGTCGGTTCTACGCGCCTGCGCCCCGCTGTCCCTCGTTTCCGATGCCGGTTTTCGCTGGGTTTTACCGGCATCATTTTCATTGACCGAGTCCTTTTTCTTAAGCCATTCTTCCTTGGAAGTCATCCTTACAACACGCGGCAGAGGCGCGATGACGACTGAATTATCGGGCACGCTGCGCCGTACGACGGCGTTGGGGCCGATCTTGACATTATCGCCCACCGTGATGTAGCCGATTATCATCGAGCCGGGAGCCATATAGACATTGTTTCCCACATGCGGATAGCCATGCTCCTTCTCGGTACGCCCGATTGTCACGTTGTGCCCGATCGTACAGTTCGCGCCCATGGTCTTGACGCCGACGAATATCTGCCCGTGATGGGCGATGTAAAGCCCGGGGCCGATTTCGGAATTGGACGCGATGCATATCCCCCAGAACCACTGGGTGAATGTGTTGAAGATCCGTAGTATCACGGCGAAAAGGTAGAACAGCACCGGAATGCGGTAGCGCCGGTTTGCCTGGATTAACCGGTACCAGATCAACGCGTGGAAACCCGGGACGGAAAACGGGTAGAACGCCTTGACTATCCAGGGCTTCTTATCCAGAAGGTCTGTTATACGCCTGAAGTCGGCGGAGATATTCTTGAAGAACAATTCGAACCTCTCTCGTCAGTTGCATAAAGGCCGGCCGCTGCCGGCAATACTCATACATAATATTATCAGATTAAAGTCTTATCGTTTTGTTAAACTCAAGAAGGAACCCATGTTTTTAATGAAATAGAGTGCAAGGTCCCTGTTCAGAATCAGCGAACCGAAGCAGTAAACTGCTATCCCGATGATCGACGCGACGGCCATGTAGAGCACGTCAAATCCAAGCTTGCCGCTGCTCTGGTATATCCACCCGGAATGCGTGACCAGGTTGTAGGCGATGATTACGCCCACAACCGGAAGGCAAGACAAAATGGTCCGCGCGGTCGATTTGAGGATCCGCGCATCGAACACGCGCCCAACCCGCGGATAGATAAGGATGAGCATCACGACCGTTGTAATGATCGCGCTTATGGTGGTACTTACAACGATGCCCTGCACGCCGAGGGACATCTTGACGGTGAACAGCCAGTTGAACAGCACGTTCAGCCCCACGTTGAAAGCCGATGTCCACATCGGGGTCATCGCATCCCTGAAACTGAAGAAGACCATTATCAACTGGTAATTTATCGAGTAGAAGATGACCCATACGCAGAATATGCGGAACAGCGACTGGATAAGCCCCACCATATGCGGGTCATCACGCATCTCGCCGTAATTGAACACCGCGAATACGATGGGGCTCGAGAGGAGGGCTACTATGGTCATCAGGGGAAATATGAAGAAAAACAGTGCCCTCAAAGCGCTGTTGAGCATATCTTTCAGCTCGTCTATTTCCTTGCGCGACACCTGGCGCGAATACTTTGGGAAGATCGCGATCGTAAGGCTTGTCGCGAATACGGTAATCAGCGCGATGAGGAGATTCGCGAAACTGAGCACCGAGACTTCGCCCTCGTTCTGAAGCCTCGATGTGAAATACCTGTCGATGACGATATTTATCTGTGCCACCGCGTGCCCCGTGAACGCCGGCAGGAACAGCATCCACATCGTGCCGATGATATCGAACGGTATCTTCTTCGGAAACGTAACCCGCCACCCGGTCTTGATGGCGATCCACAGGAGGAAAATCATCTGGAAGATCCCCCCCGCGACGAATGCCAGCGCGATTGCCGCGACGCCGAGGCTTTTCCCGAGCGCAAGAATCAGGACGATGATGATGATGTTCTTCAGGAAGTTGACCATCGACGGCACTACGACATTTTCCCTGGCATAGAGGATGGCGGAGAAATTCCCGACGAAATAGTTGATGAGCATCACGAGAAGGGCATAGCGGAACATCAATATGCCGAGGTCCATGAGTTCCGCGCCGGCATCGCCGAACACATAAATCCGCGGCACGATCTGTTCGGCGAGCATCGAGAGGATGAAAAATATCGCGAGCAGCAGGACCGCCCCGGTATATGTGAAACTAAGGCTTACCGTATTCAGCTCGTCTTCTTTCTTATCGGTGAGATATTTCGAATAAACGGGTACGAACGCCTGCATGAACGCGCTCGGTATTATCTCGAAGAACACGAGAACGGCACCGAAAGTGCCCCAGAATACATCCATCGGCGTGCTCGCGCCGAACACGACGGCAAGCACGACGGTACGGACCAGCCCGAGCAGCCGTGAAGCATAGTTGACCACGACCAGCTTCAACGCTTTGCTGGTGAGGTCCCTTATCTGCTGCGCCCGTGACCGGGCTTTTTCCTTATCATCGTTCAATACAACGCCTACTAAGGCCTGATTATATCACAGCCGGAGTGCAACCTTTAACGCCATCCGGGCTTTTGCAAAGGCTCAACGATTAATCTACAATTGGCTCCGTAAACAGGAGAGTGTGCCTATGCTTAATGGACGTCTTGCGAACATCAGGAAGAAACTGCTCGAGGAGGAACTCGACGCATTCCTCATCTCAAGCGAGTCGAACCGCTTCTACATGTCGGGATTTCACGGCTCCAGCGGCCTGCTCTATATCAGCCCCGATGATGCATATCTATTCACCGACTTCCGCTATATCGAACAGGCGACGAGCCAGGCGCCGGGGTTTGAAATCGTGGAATCCGGGCGGGACGGGCTTTTCGCGAGTTGTACGGAAACCCTCGGGGACAAGGTCGGAAAGAAAATAGGCATAGAAAAGGCATTTGTCACCCTCGCGGAATTCGAAAAGCTCAAGGCGGCATTTTCAGATGTAACCGACTTCATCCCCCTCGAACAGATTGTCGAAAGCCTCCGGCGGGTGAAGCACCCATCGGAAATAGAACTCCTGAAAAAAGCGCAGGCGATTTCGGAGAAAGCATTCAACGAACTCATGGGCAGGCTCAAACCGGAGATGACCGAGAAGCAGGCGGCGGCGGAGCTCGATATCGCCATGCTCCGAAACGGCTCCGGGCCGGTGGCATTCGATACTATTGTCGGCGCGGGACCGAATGCCGCGCTGCCGCATCACTACCCCGATGACACGCCGCTCGGGAAAGGCCGCTCCATCGTGATAGATTTCGGCGCGTCATATGCGTGGTACAACAGCGACACTACGCGAACCGTATTCATCGGCTCGGTACCCGAAGAGCTCAAGGAGATTTACCAGATTGTGCGCGAGGCGCAGGAGATCGCCATAGACGCCCTCGACCAGGGCAAGAGCGGGGTTGAGATAGATGCCGTCGCCCGGAAACACATCTCCGAGCGTGGTCACGCCGAGCATTTCGGGCATGGCCTCGGGCATGGGATCGGCATCGATGTGCACGAAGCCCCTACCCTTTCGCCGAAAAGCGCGAACATCCTTGAGCCATACAACATTTTTTCCGTCGAGCCGGGAATCTATGTACCGGGCAAGGGTGGAGTGCGTATCGAAGACCTGTGCTGGATAAAGCCCGGCGGCGGGTTCGAGGACATTACAAACTTAAACAAGGAACTGACAGTCTTATAGGTTGTGCGTCTTTTCAGCGGGCAAGGCATTTCATGCCGCGGGGCTTACAGTTTCGGGGCGCCATCATATCGGTCGATGAATGAAACACGGGATACCGGGCAACCGGATGCATACACGGAACACCGGGCGCCGCGAGGCGCAAGGATAGATATCCTCCTCCCGCTGTCGCTGATAATCCCGCTAATTGTATATTACAACACCCTCTGCCCGGTGATATTCTTCGGCGACTCGGGCGAACTTGTCACCGCCGCGAAAGTTGGCGGACTCGCGTTCCCCACCGGGTATCCCGCCTTCTTGATATCCCTCGCCATATTCATCCGCCTTCCACTGCAATGGCTCGCCCCGGCGGTGCAGACGATCGATCCCCTCGCGTGGCAGGCAAACCTGTTGAGCGCGGTTTACGGCGCGTCCGCATGCCTCGTGCTGTACATGCTTCTTTGCAGGATGACCCGGCTTCCCATCGTTGCGTTCGCCGCCGCATTATGCCTCGCTTTCGGGCGCACTCTCTGGCAGCAGTCGCTTATCGCGGAAGTATATTCGCTCAATATTCTGCTGATCGTGAGCATCCTCTATTTTGATTTTCGAGTATGGGAAGAAAAGAAGGGGCGGTATGTCGTCCTGCGATGGCTTCTCCAGGCGCTGGCGCTGGCGAACCATCCCACGTCGCTGTTCTTCATCCCGTTCGGTATCTACATCACACTTTTGTATCTCATCAAATCGCGCGAACGGAAGAAGATGCGCCACATCGGTTATGCAATCCTTGCATTCATCCTCGGTATTTCGCTCTACCTTTATCTGCCGATCGCATCGATGTTCAATCCTCCCCTTGACTGGGAAAACCCCGAGACGTTGCGCAATTTCTGGGGGGTTGTAAGCCGCGCGACATATTCGACCGGTTTCTCGCAATGGCAATGGGGCTCGGAGGGGTTGTCGAGCATCGGGCTGGCGAAGGCATACTGGCAATGGAGCTTTCAAAACCTCGGCCCGGCGCTGCTTTCGCTGGCGGCAATCGGGGTGATCGCGGCGTTCAGGCATCGCGACGGCAACCGCGGGTATCGCATCGGCTTGCTGATTACTCATATCCTGCTGCTCTCGTTCTTCTGGACATATTACATCGGCGTGAATGAATACGACCTTCAATTCATGGAGGTCTACTACATCGCCAACCACCTGATAATCCTGATGTTCGCGGTATGGGGATTCCTGTGGCTCGTGCCGTTGATCATACCCTCGGCGCGCAGGTTCCCGGTGCGTTACAACCTCGGCACTGGAACATTCCTGCTGATAATCGCGCTGGCAATCTACCTGATGAATTTCCCGCATGCCGACAGGAGCCGCAATCTCATCGCCCATTACTACCTTGATGATATCGCCGCCACGTTGCCCGATGAAGGCTCGAATATTTTGATCACTTCCGGCGATGATATCTTCCTCACCTGGTATTGGAAATATGCCAAGGGGGAACTGCCGAATACATTGCTGATAGGCAAGCATACATTCTTCGCGCAGGAGAGCTGGTTCTGGGACTGGATTAAGCGCGAGAATCCCGATCTCGCCATCCCCGATATCGAGCGCATCGCGGCGGATGCCAAGGGCGACCGTGGCATGGCCGAGAAGATGTTCATCGCGAGGCTCTACAGGATGAACGAGGCCGGATACAACATGTTCTTCACGCGGTTTACGCCCGAAGTCAATCCCGAGATCGTCGACCAGAGCATCGTGCCGTACCAGCGCGGGCTGCTCGTTCAGCTTGTCGACAACGGCAAGCAGGGGGAAGGTTTGTATCTCGAGGAAGAGCTTCTCGCGGAATACAACCTCGACGCCATACTGAATCTCGACCCGGCGACATTCGATTTCTACGAGAAGGATTTGTTCGGGCGCTATTCGATCCCGCTATACAGTTACGGCTTGTTCTTCGCGTCAAAGGGGGATATCCCGAGGAGCCTCGAATTCTTCACCCTCGCATCGCATTTCGTGACAGGAGTCGACAACCGCGATTTCCAGGCGCAGGTCAATAACGAGTTCGGACTGGCATACCTCCGCTCGGCGAAGAATGAAAAGGATCCCGCGCTTAAGGCTCAATACTATTTAAGAGCGAAGGAGATATACCTCAAACTGTCGAAGGAATATCCCGACAAGGCGATCTACCATTCGCATCTCGCGAGGCTTTATTATCTTGAAGGCGATATCGACACCGCTCGCCGCGAGGCTTACCGGGCGCTCGAACTCGAACCCGGCAACCAGCTCATCCAGCAGCTTGTCGACGGCATCGAGGGACGCGAGTCCACGGATGATACATACATCTACGAATAGCCATCCATGCCCCCTCCACGACAGATATATCTGAAATAGCCCGTATAAAAGGGTTTTTCACGGCCCCCATTTCTGTTATAATTATAGTTTGCGTCTTTAAGCATCAAGAGGTGTTTTTTAATGCAGTCCGACAAATTTCTGAACCAGAAGCTCGGTAATTTCGGTATCAAATACCGGCTGGGAAAGGGAGCTTTTGCGTCAGTATACGCGGCAGAGGATTTAGACCGCCACACT
>CAZSPL010000042.1:9024-20854 GCA_964608735.1 uncultured Planctomycetota bacterium
TCGTCGCCCTCAAAATTCCGACCAACCAGGATCGAAGCTACCGTAAACAGCTTGCGGAAGCCGAAGTGCTGAAGGACCTGGACCACCCGAACATCGTCAAGGTGTACTCCATCGAGTACGACCGCGCGTTCAATGTCTACTTCTTCGTGATGGAACTCCTCAAGGGAAAACCGCTGGAGGAGATCCTCTACCTCAAGGGAAAAGAGCCATGCCTTAACGCTTTCACCGAGAAGATAATCGGCCAGCTCTTTAACGCGCTCGAGTATTGCGCGAAGATGAACATGCTGCATCGCGACATCAAACCCGCGAACATCGTGGTGCAGGATGCGGATTTGATCAAGCTTACGGACTTCGGCTTCGCGGGTACCGAAGGGGAACTGGACAAGAAAACATTGAAAGCGGGCACCCTCTATTACATGCCATCGGAGCAGATCAGCGGGAAACCCGAGCTCGCCAGCGACGTATGGGCGGCGGGAGTGATTCTCTACCGCATGCTCACCGGGCATCTTCCGTTTCTCGCCGCCGACGAGAAAGAGTTGATGCGGAAAATACGTGAAGAAGATCCCACACCCATCAAGGACCTCAACCCGAAGGCCCCGGATCATCTCGTTGAAATCTGCAACGAATGCCTGAAGAAAGTGCCGGCTGAACGCTACAAGTTCAGCCACAAGTTCGACGTTTAACCCTACACTTGATATGGATAAAGGGGATTAAAAAAGCGCCCCCAGCGGGGACGCTCTTGTTATTTTCCAGTGGATTTTCTTTAGTCGATGATCGATGATCTTTCGTTGCCCGCGTCGAGCGTAAGGATGACGCCGTCCTTCAAGCCGTCCGGGGCGCCATAGATGAAGTGCCCCAAGTGCTTCGAATCGCGGTCCGCGGGGAACGCCGGCCCCCGGTCGAATCCGCCGCCGCCGAATACGGCGGGAAGTCCGCCGCCGGATTCTCCCTGGCCGGAGCTGCTTACCGCATAGGAACACGAGACCCTCGGGAAACCGGAATCGGGCGGGTCCGGGAACGGCGGAGGATAGCGCCAGTACAACTGCTTCGAGCCGGGATTCGGTATCCGCTCCTGAAGCCTTATCACATCCATGCCTTCATCGCGATGGCTTCCCCACACACCGAGCATGTATCTCGACACATGGCCGAGGTATCCCCAGTTCGGGTTGGGCAGGCTCCAACCGGAGCGGTTGGGCTGTATATCCGATGCGGCCCTGTAGAAGAAATTGCCGGGCCAGAAAGCGATTATCGTCTTGCCGGTTTCTGTGTTGTACTGACCGCCGAAATTGTAGTAAAGCCCCGGGTAGTGACCCCATCCCGCATTTCGCGACGGGTAGCCGTAATCGCACGGGTCCCACACGCCGCCGCGGTCGAGGGTGCGCTTTATCTCGATGCGCGAGACCATGGTTTCGTTGGGTATGTATTCAAAGAATGCCGGGTCATCAAGCCCGTTGCCCATTATATTTCCACGGAAACCGAAACGCGGGTCGCCCTCGCCCTGCTTGGGGTTTTCGAGGAACGGCGCCGTGGCATCGATCACCACCTGCCCGTCGCTACCGTCGATGAACGGGTTGGCCGGATAACTCGTGATGTAGTTATACTCGACGAGGGCGTCCTGTATCCAGTTGTTCGCGGGAAGGTTGATGTTGGCCTCTTTCTGGTTCCACACCGCGTGCCAGTATGACCACCCGTCGATATCGCCGCCGAGAAGGAAAGGCGGATATTCGCGATGGTCCGTGTTATAGCGTTCGAGCGCCAACTGAATCGTGTGAAGATTGACCTTCGCCTCGACTTCCTTCGCCTTGTCTTTAGCCTTGATGTAATTCGGCAATGCGATAGCGGCGAGGATACCAACCACCGTGATAACCACGAGGATTTCAATCAACGTAAATCCACGCTCGGAACATTTCATCGCATTACCATCCCTGCCGTTCCAGGGC
Source organism: uncultured Planctomycetota bacterium (assembly GCA_964608735.1). Lineage (GTDB taxonomy): Bacteria > JAJVIF01 > JAJVIF01 > JAPKYR01 > CAZSPL01 > CAZSPL01. The sequence goes on from CAZSPL010000042.1 coordinate 10,965, forward strand.
GAACGTAGCACAATACCGACAGCTTCTTCAGGCTGTCATTATTAATATACTATCTTATTCGACAAACGCAAAACGATATTGAAAAAAACGTTACCTCCGATGCGATATCACTTCATAGTATTTAATCGCTTCACATACTTAGACGCCAATGCTAAGCGGATTCTTAGCTAATTTTCGACCGCGCTCCTTTCCTCGCCGGTAGTGAGGATGAGTATGATGCCGTCCTTCACGCCGTCGGGAGCGCCGTAGATGAATTGCCCCATGTACTTCGGGTCGCGGTCCGCCGGGAACGCCGGGCCGTTACGCGCATTGCCACCGCCGAATACTGCCGGCAGCCCGCCACCGCCGGTATCGCCGACACCGGAGCAGTCGCACTTGTAAATGCAGGCAATCATCGGCAGGCCGGACTCGGGCGGATCGGGGAACGGCGGTGGATAGCGCCAGTATAACTGCTTCGCCTCGTCATCGGGGGTTCTCTCCTGGAGCCTGATGAGGTCGATGCCCGGGTTGCGCTGGCTTCCCCACACGCCAAGCATATACCTCATGACATGCCCTATATAACCCCAGTTCGGATTGGGAAGCGTCCATCCCGAGCGGTTCGGCTGCACATCCGATGCCGACCTGTAGAAGAAATTCCCCGGCCAGTAGGTGAATATGGTCTTCCTCGTGTCGGCATTGTATCGCCCGCCGAAGTTATAATAGAGGCCGGGATATTTGTCCCACGTGGCGTCTCTCGACGGGTAGCCGTATTCCGTCGGATCCCATTCACCTCCCGCGTCGAGAGTGCGCTTCATTTCGCATCGGGACACCATGTATTCCGAGAGGGCATACTCGAAGAAAGCCGGGTCATCGAGCCCGTTGCCCATGATGTTTCCCTTGTAGCCGAAGCGCGGATCGCCATCGCCCTGTTGCGGGTCAGTCATGTATGCCGCGGTGGCTTCGATGATCAACTGCCCATCCCCGGCGTCGATGAACGGGTTCTCGGGATAGCTGACCATGTAGTTGTATTCGACGAGCGGGTCCTGCACCCACGCGTTCGCGGGCGCTTGGGGATCCGGGTTGGCTTCGTTCCATTTGGAATGCCACGACAGCCACCCGTCGCTGTCGCCCCCGAGCAGGAACGCCGGGTATTCCCTGTGGTCCACGTTGTAGCGTTCCACGGAGATCTGGATCGTATGCAGGTTCGCCTTGGCCTCGACTTCCTTCGCCTTGTCCTTTGCCTTGATGTAGTTCGGCAACGCTATTGCGGCGAGAATGCCGATTATCGTGATAACGACCAGGAGTTCGATGAGCGTAAAGCCCCTCTGGTTTGTTCTCATGGTCCTGACCTCACCTTGGCTGATGCCCCATTTTAAGGTATCATCACTTCATCACCGCGAAGTGCCTGGCCGGTTGAAATCATCATACTTGCTAACCGTTTAAACCAAAACCCCTGAAAGCGCTACGGCCTCAGGCGTTCATCCTTCCGGGGAGCCGTCTTTGACTTCATTGACAAGGCCGGGGAGATACATCAGGCCTTTCTTTTCATTATATCATGATACTATGCACTCGTCGAAGGATAAAATTTCTGCCCTGAGAAGCATATAAAAAGCGCCCCCTTGCGGGGGGCGCTTTTGCTATCGGTTCACTGATACGTTTCACACGAGACCTGGAAGCTTACCATCATCACCACTTATACAAGTTATAACATCAATTAGTGCATAAAGGGTGGGATGATGGCTCACCCCGTAAAAACTAATCAAACTTCTGCGAGTCGGAACCGGAAATAAGGGTGATGATGATACCGTCCTTATATCCGTCCGCCGCGCCGTAAACCCACTCCTGGTTGTAGTTGGACCAGTATGGGAACGTCGGAAGTTCCTCGAACTGGCCGCCGCCGAAGCACTCGGGGGTCGATATGTCGACGAAAAACCAGGCTGAATCCGGGTCGGCAGGATCATCCCTGAACTCGGGATGTGTGATGTACTTGCCGCCGCCGTCAGGCACACCCGACCGGTTGTTGGCAGCCTGGCCGTTCTCCAGCGTAAGCCGAATAACATCGATACCCTGTGTCCGGGGGCTTCCGTAGCCGCCGAGCAGGTACCTGTTGATCCGCTGATACGGCCAGTCCCAGATCTGGTCGAGCCCGGCCTGGTCCTGGTCTTTCAGCGATGCAGGGTTCCTGATGAAGAAATCGCCGGCCGAGCGATAGAAGAACTCACCGGCCCAGAACGCGTTGATGGTCTGTCCGGCTGCGACGTCGGACGCTCCCCCGCCCTCGCGGACCCACTGGGGAAGACCGCCCATCCCGTAGAACGGGTTGTTGGGGGTGTTAGCCTGGATCATGGCCGTGTAGTTGTTAATCGTACCGATCCACTGGTAGATGTGGTTGTAGATGCCCTCGTTCCGGACGTGGCCGTTGCCCTGTTTCTTCCACAGGTACCTCGGGTCGTTGAGGCAGTTGCCCATCGTTTCGCCGGTAAAACCGAATCGCGGGTCACCGAGGCCGAGCGTGGTGCTGCCGCCGGTCCAGAAGATGACCGATGTGCGTCCCTCGCCCGGGTCGATGAAGGCGTTGTCCGGATATGTTTCCATATAGCCGAACAGGATGAGCGGGTCGTACTCGATAATCCCGCCGGGGGCATCCGCGACTGCCCAGCAGCCGTACGGAGTACCTGACGGAAGGATTTCGGGCGACCACCCGCGAGTGTCACCACCGAAGATCTGGTTGGGGTATTTGCCCGAGTGGTCGGTCGCATACCTTTCAAGCGAGATCTGGATGGTGTGGCAGGCAGACTTCACTTCGGCTTCCTTCGCCTTATCCTTCGCCTTGATGTAGTTCGGCAGGGCGATGGCAGCGAGGATGCCGATGATGGTGATAACCACCAGCAACTCGATGAGCGTGAAACCGTTCTGCTTACGTCTTGTCATGGTATCACTTCCATTACGTTGATTATCAGTGATGGTCCCGATAGCGGGTCCCGTGTATCCATTTCAAGGCGGCGGCTCACGGTCGGCCGCCGCCTTAAAGGTCAAATGATTAATCGACTATCGCGCTCTTCTCGGCTCCCGTATTCAGCGTGAGGATAACGCCATCCTTCACACCATCGGGTGCGCCATAGATGAACTGGTTAAGGCTCTTCGGATCGCGGTCCGCCGGATAGGCGGGGCCGGTTATGTGATCGCCGCCGCCGAATACCGCGGGAAGGCCCATGGGTTCTCCGATCCTTCCGGTATACCCACAGCGGATACCCGGCGGATTGCCGGAATCGGGCGGGTCGGGGAACGGGGGCGGATAGCGCCAGTACAAAGGCGTCGCTTCATCATCCGGCGTGACATCCTGGAGCCGGATTACATCCTTCCCAGGTGTGCGCTGGCTACCGTAGACGCCGAGCATATAGCGGAGCACGTGGCCCTTGTAGTTGGAGTTTACATAAGGCCAGGAAAAACCCGAGCGGGCCGGCTGGATGTCGGTCGAGGCCTGGTAGAAGAAGTTGCCGGGCCAGTAGGTGAAGATGACCTTGTGCGTCTGGGTGTTGTATCGTCCGCCGAAGTTGTAATACAGTCCCGGGAATTTGTCGGAAGATACATTCTTGTCGGGGTACCCGTACTCGACCGGGTCAAACTCGTCCCTGTCAAGGGTTCGCTTGGTCTCGATGCGGCTGTAGGTCAAGTGGTCATCCGCTTTCTCGAAGAAGTTGGGATCGTCGAGGCCGCATCCCATGATGTTGCCCTTGTAGCCGAACCTCGGGTCGCCATCGCCCTGCTGCGGGTCGGGCAGATTCGGCCGCGTCGCCTCGACGATGAGGGCGCCGTCACCGGCGTCGATGAACGGATTCTCCGGGTAACTGACAATGTAGTTGTACTCAACGAGCGGGTCCTGTACCCACGCATTCGCGGGCACGTCTGGAGGGGGACTCGCTTCGTCGCACTGACTGTGCCAGTAGAGCCATCCGTCGCTGTCACCGCCGAGAAGGTATGGCGGATACTCGTGATGGTCGGTGTTGTACCTCTCCACGGCTATCTGGATAGTGTGGAGATTGGCTTTCGCCTCGACTTCCTTCGCTTTGTCCTTTGCCTTGATATAGTTCGGCAAAGCGATCGCGGCGAGGATGCCGATGATCGTAATGACCACCAAGAGCTCAATCAGCGTGAAACCTTTCTGTGAGACTCTCATTAAACTTACCTCGCTTAAAATGTTTTTTTTCGCCTTCCAGAAGGGAAGGCATCTATGATATGTATGAAAAGCCAAAATTGTCCCCACGCAGCGGGAAAAAATAGCATATTATCACTGCAATGACAACCATAAATTTAAGGGCGACAGCCCCTCCTGCACTGAACCTGTTGTTAAGTCCTCCTGGGAATTAAAACGGAAGGCAACATCCTTGAACACTTCTTACCCTGACTCACCCCGCTCCTCTCCTATGGAATATATCATAAAACGATATACCTGTCAACTGCCGTTCCGCTGGAAAACCATCGCTTTTCCATATTTTACGACGCAAAAACCACCCGGAAGGTTCTAAAACCTGCTTTTAGCCTCCGCAAGGCGCGCGATGGCGTTATCGAGCTCTTCACCCTCGACGCCGGAATCGATGAACTGCTCCCACTCCTCGGATGATTCTTTCCAGCGGTTGGTGCGCTCGTAGCACCGGGCGAGGTTCATGTGGGCTTTCGCGAGGGTTGGCCTGAGTTCGAGGGCCATCTTGAAGTTGTAGATGGCATCATTGAAATTCTCGCGATTCATATGGCACAACCCGAGGTTGTTATACGACTGGTAGTGGTCTTTCTTGAGCTCGATGGCGACGTTGTACTGGTCGATCGCTTCCTTGTTCTTTCCCTGTTTGCGCAGGACGTTTCCCAGCCCGAAGTGGCTTGAAAAATTTACCTGGTCGAGTTCGATCACCCGCTGGTACTCGTGCTTCGCCTCGTCAAGCATGCCCCTGTCGTAGTAGAGGTTGCCGAGATTCACCATCGCCTCGGTGAAATCCGGCCTGAGGGAGAAGGACTGGTGGAAATGCTCGACCGACTCGTCGAAGTCTCCCCTGACGCGATACACTTTTCCGAGAGCATTGTATGCCTCATAGTGGTTGGGGTCGGCCTCTATAGCCTGTTTCAGGAACACCTCCCCCTGGTCGAAATCCCTGTTCCTGCAGGCGTCGATCCCTTTCCGGTAAAGCTCTGCCGCATCACTCATTGAAAATCATACTCCTTCCGGCAACTTTTCCCATCCCTCGTGAAAAGGGCGGGAGCGAAATCTTAAACTCGCCGCCCCGATTTGTCAACGCTTGGATGAGGCATTAATCGCGTGTCGCTCATTCCGGGCGGAATGCATCCTCGATAAGCTCCACCGTCAGGATGGTGTTGGTATCGCCGATCACGACCCTCATGAAATCAAGACTGACATCGAAACCCTCTCCCCCCGCCCGGGTATTCTCGGCGAGGTACTTCTCGGCAAGCTTGACGAATCTCTCGCGCTGCGCGGGCTTCCAGGAGTATACCGCGGGGAATGCGGAATTCTCGGACTGCGATTTTATCTCGATGAAGTGGATGCAATCGCCCTTCCGGGCGATGATATCGATCTCCCCCATCCGCCTTCGGAAATTCGTTTTGATGATGGTGAAGCCGTGATTCACGAGGTATTCCGCGGCGGCTTTTTCCGCCTGGCGCCCGTGTTCCATGCGCGCATCGGGCATCAGAAGATACCGTCCTCCCCGCGGTCAAAGAGGACCCCCTGTTCCATGTCGCATAGCGGGGCGAAGCTCAGCCTGTGTATCGGCGATGGTCCCTTGGCATAGATGGCGCGCAGATGTTCCGCCGTGCCGTAACCCTTGTGACGCTCAAAGCCGTAGCCGGTGATATCGGTGCTCACCTTTTCCATGATGGCGTCGCGCGTGACTTTCGCGACAATCGACGCCGCGGCTATCGCGAGACAACTGCTGTCCCCCCTGACTATCGTATACACCGGCACCGGCGCGGCGAATGCATACTGGCCATCGACGAGCACCGCATCCGGCCGCGGCTTGCAGTTGGAATAAGCGATCCTCATGGCTTCGAGAGAAGCGGCGAGGATATTCGTCTTGTCGATATCTAAGGCTTCGACGATCCCCACGCCGACGGCAAGCGCGGATGAGAGGATCCGGGCGCACAGCTCAGCCCTCGTCGCGGCTGAAAGTTTCTTGCTGTCGTCGATTCTATCGGTGTCGAAGCGGTCGCCGAGGATGACGCATGCCGCCACGACCGGGCCCGCGAGGGCGCCGCGTCCGGCTTCATCCACGCCGCCGATGGCTTTGCATCCTTCAGCAATTAGCTTCTTCTCTATCGTTGTCTGGAAATTATTATCGATGGCCATCCGCTTTTCCGTTTATATTCAGCGTTTGCACTTAAACGGATTATATATACTTATCATCCCGCCCGCAATCTATTTAAACTGCAAAGGGGTAAATCTCACTTAATCACTTTTATATGCGTCGGCGGATAGAAGACGAACATAGCCTTGCCGACGATGCTCGAAATCGGGAGGAAGCCGAGCTTGTGGCTGTCTTGGCTGTTGCGGTGATTATCCCCCAGAACGAAGATCTGCCCTTCCGGGACTATCTTCGGGCCGTAAGCGTAATTGAAATCATACTTTGGATCGGAGAGCCATGGTTCGTCGACCGCCTCCCCGTTCACGAACAACTGCCTCTCGCGTATCTCTATCTCATCACCCGGAAGCGCGGCCACGCGTTTGATGTAATCCCGTATCATGAATCTTTCATCGAGCGCTGGGTTCTTGGTGAACGACGGCTTGCCTATGTGCAGCAGTTCCTTCTGCGTATGCGTATCGAGGTCGTTCTGGCGGAGGTATGCATACACCTTGAAAATAACCACCTCTCCCCTGTGCGGACGGCGAATCCGGTAAACCAGCTTGTTGGCGACAATCCGGTCGCCTTCGAACAACGTCGGCTCCATCGAGCCGGATGGGATGAAAAAAGTCTGGAATAGCAGGAGGCGGATGAGCATCGCGATGAAGAATGCCCACACAAGGCTCTCGGCGACGTCGAACAGCCAGTGAAGCGACTGGGGGGTGAATTCGAACGCACGCTCGACTGATTCGGTGCCGTCCTTTTCGACAGTAACGGTTCCCTCCTGGCTCTTGCCGTCAGGGAAGAAGTCGGCAATTGCGAACGGCGAACCGTTGGCGGCGCTACCTTTCACGACGAAGCTTCCGCCCCGTTCTTCCATCTCGATGCCGTCCGGCTGCTTGACGCCCGGCAGAAGCAATCCACCCGATGCCGTCACCGTGACGCCATCGAGCTCGGGCGAGCGGTCGCCGGCGAAGTCGATGAATCCTATCCTGAGCCGGTGGAAATTGACACCGCGCGCACGGTCGTGCATACGCGTGGCATCGAGTGTCATCCTCGGGGCGAATATTTCAGCCGGTTTCTCGACGGCGGATTCGCCTGGCCACGGAATCTCGTTTTTATCGTTTTCTTCCATCCTTAAAACTTAAGGCTGAATCATAAGACTTCGGGCGGTAAGCATCAAGGGAAAAGCGCCGCGGGCTCGGATAAAAAGAAAAAGCCGGATAGTCCGGCTTGATTTCGAAATCGGCGATATGACCTTAAACCTTATTTGTAGTCTTGGCTTTACGGCGCTCTTTTATCCTCGCCGCCTTGCCGATACGGTCGCGCAGGTAATAAATCTTCGCGCGGCGAACCCGTCCCCGCCTCACTATCTGCACCTTGTCGATCTTCTTGGAGTTATAAAGGAATGTCCTCTCGACGCCGATATTCCATGACACCTTGCGTACGTTGAATGTCTTGTCGAGGCCCGCATGCTTGATCGCTATGACGACCCCCTCGAAGACCTGTATGCGTTCCTTCGTGCCTTCGATGATTCTATAATGTACGCGTACGGTGTCGCCGGGCTTGAAATCGGGAAGCGGCTCGGACAGGAATTTCTGCAAATAAGCGGCGGCTTTCTCGGCGCCGGTGGGGCCTTTCTCCACGTCGGCTTTGTCCGTCGTCTTCTCCACGGCCACCCCGGCTGCTTCTTCAGTATCAACCCGCGAAGCTTCGGCGCCGGCTTCCGCTTCTATCTCATTCTGAAGCTCGTCCTGTGTTTCAACTTTCTCTTCGTCTGGCATTTATATATCCTCGCGACCTTGCCTTGTAGAGTGCCGAAAAAACAAAACCCGGAAAAAACATCCGGGCATACAGACTTACAGTCTTATGACCCGGTTTATGTCGGCACTTTCAGCATGATCATTTTCTCCAAAAAATCCGCATAATAATAGCAGGACTTTCACATTATATCCATCATTTTTCGTGCCGGGGCGGATTTTTCTCGAGAAGGTCCGGGCGCTTCTCCCTCGTGAGCTTCAACGCGTTTTCGCGACGCCATTCCTCGATAAGCGCATGATTCCCCCCGAGCAGGACATCGGGGACCTTCAGTTCCCGGTATTCCATGGGCCTTGTGTACGATGGATAATCCAGCAAACCCGCTTCGAATGAATCCGAACCGACGCTCTCGGGATTCCCGACCGCTCCCGGCAGCTTGCGGATTACCGCGTCGACGATACATAACGCGACCGCTTCGCCGCCGGACAGCACGAAATCACCGAGGCTTATCTCGTCGAAATCGAAAAGCTCATAGAGGCGCGCATCGAAATCTTCATAATGCCCGCATATGATAATAAGCCCTTCGCCCGATGCCGCCACCCAGTCGTCGATTACCGGCTGCGAAAGGGTCGTCCCCCTGCAGGTTGTTATTATCAGGCGCGGCGAACGTCCCTCGCCCGACGCCTTCGCGAGCGTATGTTCGATGCAGTCTACAACCGGTTGCAGCGCAAGAACCATTCCCGGCCCGCCGCCGAACGGCTTGTCATCGACCTTCTTGTGCTTGTCGGATGAGAATTCGCGGAAATCGATTATGTTCACGGCGCATCTTTCTTCAGTGATGGCGCGGCCCACGACCGATTGAGTGAGCGGCGATTTGAAATAATCCGGGAAGAGGGTGAGGATGTCGATTTTGCGGGGCAACTGGATTAAATCAACCCCTGGATTGGATCAATGACCATCCGGTTGGACGCCACATCGACTGTTTTGATCACATCTTTTATAGCGGGTATAAGTATCTCAAGCCCGCCTTCGCGACGTACCTGGTAGATATCGTTGGCTTTTGTTTTCAGGATGTCCGAGATGACGCCGATGAACTCACCCCTGAGGTCGTAGACTTCCATCCCCACGAGGTCCCTTTCATAATATGTATCTTGTTCGAGCTCGGAGAGTTCATTCTTCGCGACGTAGACGCTGGAATCCTTGAGCTTCGCGGCCTGGTTCCTTGAATCGATGCCCTTGATGCGCAGTATGGCCCATTTTTTATGGGGACGTGATTTACGTATCTCGAATTCGGAGGATTCCCCGCCGGGCTTTGAAATAAATACCGTCTTGAATTCTGAAAATACGGCCGGGTCATCGGTTATCGGCATAACCTTGACCTCGCCTTTCACGCCGAAAGTATTGATGATAATACCCACTTCGACGCGGTCCGGATTGTCATCCATTGGCCACTTCCCCCTCAGGAATTAAATACATGGTCTTCTCCCGCCGGGGCCGTTACAACAGCTCGAGCTGCACGATCTTCCCTTCTTTAACGGCCGCTGAACGCAGGATGGTTCGCAGGGCGTTGATGATCCTGCCCTGTTTGCCGATGACCTTTCCCACATCATCCTCGAACACCTTGAGTTCGAGAATCGTGGATCTCTCGCCATGGACCTCGTTCACGCGTACCTCGGACGGGTGGTCGACCAGCGATCTGACAATGGCCTCCAACAGATCACTCATCGGTAACCTGGTTGAATCTGAGCCTTCGGATGTGTCGTTCATAGCTGCACTCCCGGTGTTGTACTGTGCTTCGTAAGGGTCAAG
>CAZSPL010000043.1:0-20802 GCA_964608735.1 uncultured Planctomycetota bacterium
CACGAGGAGATAATCCAGGAAATCGACCCGACGATACTTGATTCAAAAGATAACACTGAAATTGTCAAGCAGACAGTTCAGAATATGATAATCGATAAGCTGGCAAGCGAAGAGACGCCGCTCAGCAGGGCCGACAGGGAATCAATCCTGCAGGACCTGATGGATGAGGTCCTCGGGTACGGTCCGATACAGTGTTTCCTCGATGACGATACGGTTACTGAAATTATGGTTAACGGTCCGGGGCGGGTATATGTCGAGCAGCGGGGAAAGCTCACCGTCACCGACAAGGAATTTCATGATAACAACCATGTGCTCAGGATCATCGAGAAGATCGTCGCGCCCCTGGGGCGTCGTATCGACGAGTCCACGCCGATGGTGGACGCGCGTCTTCCCGACGGCAGCCGCGTTAACGCTATCATCCCCCCGCTCAGCCTTGTGGGGCCGTCAATCACCATTCGAAAATTCAGCCGCGACCCGTTCACGGTCGACGACCTTATCGGGTTCGGCACCATTACGAAGGAGATGGCCGAATTGCTCGACGCCTGCGTAAGGGCGAGGCTGAATATCGTCGTATCGGGCGGTACCGGTTCCGGTAAGACGACTACGCTGAACGTGTTGTCGTCCTTCATCCCCGATACCGACAGGATAGTAACGATCGAGGACGCGGCCGAGCTTCAGCTCAGGCAGGACCATGTCCTCAGCCTTGAATCGCGCCCGCCGAACATCGAAGGCAAGGGACAGGTCACCATCCGCGACCTCGTGAAGAACAGCCTGCGTATGCGCCCCGACCGCATAGTGGTCGGCGAATGCCGCGCGGGTGAAGCGCTGGACATGCTCCAGGCCATGAATACGGGCCACGACGGCTCGCTTACCACGGGTCACGCGAATAGCCCGCGGGATATCATAAGCCGTCTCGAAACCATGGTGCTCATGGCCGGCATGGACCTGCCGGTGAGGGCTATACGCGAACAGATGGCGAGCGCGCTGGACCTGATAGTCCAGCAGGCGAGGATGAGGGACGGCTCGCGCAAGATCACCCATATCACCGAAGTCGTGGGCATGGAACAGGACAAGATAACGTTGCAGGATATATTTCTTTTCAAGCAGACCGGCGTCGATGCGGAAGGGAATGTGCTGGGCGCGATGAAGCCGACAGGCATCATCCCCAAATTCTTCGAGCAGTTCGAGTCGATGGGTATCAAACTGGGCACGGATATTTTCTTCCCGGACGGCATGAAGATTTAATGTCAACACTTGAAGGGGGAAACCAAGGGGGGTGGAGCGAACAATGAACTTAGTAATAGTACTTGGATTTGTATTCGGAGCCGTGGTTCTCCTTGCATGGGGAATCAGTTCCGCCATCGCGCGCCCGCGCAGCACGGTGAAGGACCGCCTGCAGGATTTCGTCGACCAGGCCAACAGAACCGAAACCGCGCAGCTTAAGGGTGAAAGGGCTCATGAGGTCGAAAAGAAGAGGGATGACATCTTCTCGGGCATCGATAAGGCCCTCGAAAAACGGACCTTCGTACAGAAGATGATCCTCGAATTCCAGAAGGCGGATCTGAAGCTGCGGTATTCCGAGTATATCGGGATGTATATAGCGGCGATCGTGGTACCCGGGCTTATCGGGTTTGCGGTCACCGGCAAGCTGACGGGATTCCTGTTGCTGGCGATCCCGGGAGTTGTATTCCCGAGGATGTATGTAAAGTTCCGCCAGATGCAGAGGATCAAGCATATCGACAACCAACTCGTGGATGCGTTGATGCTCATCTCGAATTCACTGAAATCGGGATACTCGTTCCAGCAGGGGCTGGAGCTTTGTTCCGAGGAATCCCCGGCGCCGATTTCGACTGAATTCCGGCGCGTGTTGATGGAGACGAACCTCGGTATGCCGATGGACGAGACGCTGGATAACATGTCGGAGCGCGTACCGAGCGAGGACCTCGATCTGGTTATAACGGCGGTGAAGATCCAGCGGCAGATCGGCGGTAACCTTTCGGAGATCCTCGACAGGATAGTGCATACGATCAGGGAACGGATCCGTATCAAGGGCGAGATAAGCACCATGACGGCCCAGGGTAAATTGCAGGGGATCATCCTCACGCTCCTGCCGCCCGGCCTGACGGTGGGTATATATATGATGGACCCCGAATTCATGAGCCCGTTATTCGTCACGATGCTGGGCAAGATGATGCTCGGAGTGGCTATAGTTTTGCAGATATTCGGGGCGATAATGATCAAGAAAATCGTGGATATCAAAGTTTAAGGATATCCGCCGAGGAGAAGCGAAGTGTTAATTTTAATAGGAATAGCGGCGTTCATCTTCGTGGCCACGCTGGCATACTCGCTGATGCCGTCCAAGCCGGCGATGGACACAATACAGGAGCGCCTCAAAGCGATGGCGGCGGACAGGCAGGTGATCGATCTCACCGAGATAGAGCTGTCCAAGCCCTTTTCCGAGAGGGTGTTGCAGCCAATAATCGACAGGATCGGTGGTCTGCTGAAGGCAATTACACCGAACGAGGTTCTCGCCACGACGCAAAAGAAGATCAATGCGGCGGGCTTGCACACGCAGCCGATGACTATCGTGACCATGCAGGTCATCATAGCGGTGCTTTTCCCCGGCGTGCTCGCGATGATGGGTGTAGTGGCCAAGTCTGATCCGCTGAAAGCCGCGATGATGCTCATCGGTTCGAGCTTGATGGGCTATATGATGCCGAGTATGTGGCTCGGCAGCAAAGTGAAGGCAAGAGGGAACGAGATACGCAGGGCGCTTCCCGACGCCCTCGACCTTCTCACGATAAGCGTCGAAGCGGGCCTCGGTTTCGATTTAGCCTTGATGAGGGTTGTCGAAAAAACCAAGGGGGCTCTTTCGAGCGAGTTCGGCAAGACGCTCCTTGAAATCAGGATGGGCAAGCCGCGTCGCGATGCCCTGAAGGACACGGCGAATCGGCTCGATGTGCCCGACCTGAACCAGTTCATCAGCGCGCTGGTCCAGGCCGACAAGCTCGGCGTCTCGATAGGCAACGTGCTGAGGGTCCAGTCGGACCAGATGCGGCACAAGCGGAGGCAGCGCGCGGAAGAGACTGCGATGAAGGCCCCGCTGAAGATGAGCTTCGTGCTCGTATTCTTCGTGCTTCCCGCGCTTCTCATCGTACTTCTCGGTCCCGCGGCGATAAGCGTAGTCGAGCAGCTTGGCGGCAACCTGTAGGTGGTCGGGCGAGGTGTAGATATGCGCGCGGAACTTGGAACGGACGGCATTGTAATAGCGGAAAAAGTTGAAGAAGCAAAGACATTTTTCACGAGGCTTCGTGGGCTGATGTTCAGGAAGAAGCTTCCGTCGGGTGAAGCGTTGTTGATTAAACCGTGCGATTCAATACATACGTTTGGGATGAAATTCTCGATCGACGTTTTATTTCTCGATTCAGCAGGCAGGATAGTGAGGGCAGTGCGTTCACTGGCCCCGGGAAAGGTAGTGGGTCCCGTAAGGGGCGGTAAGGCGGTACTGGAGATGGGGTCGGGGAGTCTTCCTGTTGATTTCGAGATCGAAGGCCGGGTTGTCAGATTTACCGGCTGAGCAGTACCCGTAATTGCAGGCAAGCATAGGTTAAAGGGCCGGCCATCTGCCGGCCCGCTTTATTTTACATATCCAATCCCCACAAGTGGAAAAAACGGTCGTGAGCGATATAATGCATAGCCGCGGGAGGTAATCTTGGCCCGGAAGGCATTTCTTTTTTTCATCGCGGTATCGCTTCTGCTTGTATGTCCGTCCGGACAAACGGCATGGGCCGGCGAAGCCAAACCTCTTACTATCGTTAGGGCATCGGTGGATGAAAACGACATATGGACCGTCGACGAGTTCACATCGGTGCCGGCATCGGGGCTTGCCGGAGCGTTCGAGCTTCCGGCGGATTCAACGGGGATGAGCGTATCGCTGATAGATTACGCCCTGTTCCGCGCGAGGTACCTGGTCGATTTCGAAGGTGCTTTGCGCGAAGGCATCGCGCTGGAATTCCAGCGCCGCGATCGAATCAAACGGGCGTCATATGTCGGGGCATACCTCTACTGCATCCCGGCCTGGCCGCTGCACCTGCTGTGGGAGCTTCCCTTGTCGGGAGCGGAGAAGGACCGGATGCTGGACAAGGAAGGGATAACGATCGTCCTTCCAACGGTTGAGTCGTCATCGATAGGCGAAATCCCCTTATCGATAACCGGCGATGGGCACCTCGAACTCGCCGGAAGCACTGGTGAATTGGATTTGGCGAGTTACCCCGGAAGTGATGGGGTAGGGCTGCATCTGTCTTATGAAAGCGAATCCAAGGTGAGCATTCCCGAGCCGTTCCCGGGATGGGGGGGGGATACGGCGGGTGAAATTCTGCTTCTTCTGGACTCGCCGGGCGGCCGTGGTATGCATGCGGGAATCGAGCCATCGGGATTCGAGGTGTATGCATCGAAATGGCCCGGGCGCTACGAGTGGGCCATGGGTAGCGCGGTGCTTGTGTTCGTCGAAGAGACCGCGTATCTCGGCGTACGGCGTATCAAGGCGGAAGGGGATGCCGCCATTTCGGTGGATACATTGATGCCCGAGGATATATCCCTCGTGGAAAGGCTCAGCAATGAATGGCCCCCGGTCAACAGCCTGATGAGCCGGAGCCCGTATTTTATGCTGGTATTGCCGGGATTGCTGATAGTGTTTGTCGTATTCCTCGCGGTGAATGCCCTGCTGCTGAGGATAAGCTACCGGCGCAGGATATTGAATGCGATACTCGATGCGTTAGCGTGCCAGGCTTGTATCCTGTTTATCGGGACAATCCTGTCGCCTTTCCTCGGGCTTGGATGGATAGGGGGAGCGTATGTCGCCGGGAGGTACTTGAAGCGGCGGTATCCCCGGGCCGGGCACGCGTGGCTCGCGATGGTGATACATGCTCTCGCGGTAATGATAATTTACGAATTCATGTTCGCGAATCCGCTGTGGATATAATATTTCCGCGGCATTGCATTGAATTTTAGTTTCTGATATATTTGCGATACTCTGAGCGCCCCGGCACCGGCTGGTGGCGATAGATAGGCTACGCGATGGAAAAAGAAAGCGCCCGCGAGGAGGAACATAATGGTGAACCGTCCGCTGAGAACGAATCGAAAGCGGTAACGGCGGGCGACGATAGCCTTGATGCAATGGAACTTGCCCCCGATGAAGTTCCCGGCATCGATATAATTGACGACGAGCCTCCTCCCGAATCGAAGGAGCAAGGGTCCGGCTCGGCGCTCGAGAGGTCCATCGGGATCGGGCTGCCATCGGACCGTTACAGGGTGATACTTCCCAAGGGCTCTTTCCCCCCGCTGAACGGACGGCAGCAGTTTATCGCCCGGCTGCGGGACCGAGACAAGGTATCATTCCGGATTTTCCAGGGGGATGAAGAACTGGCCAGCGAGAATGAGTTCCTCGCGGAGGTCGGTATGGTCGGAATCGCACTAAACAACGAGGAGAAAGCTTTCCTCGAAGTGGATTTCCACCTGAACATTGACAGGATACTGAGGATTCGCCTGCAGGATAAGTTTGGCGAGAAGGAATCATATATCATCCTGGACATGACGGGGAAACGCAAGGCGTCAATCAGGGAAGACAGCATCGGAGATTTGATGCGCAAGCTTGAATCGATAGAGCAGAAGGTAGGCGAGCTGAGTCATGGTACTCGCGGAGGGGCGGGCGGCGCAATGAAGTAACCGGGGGCGGGCGACAGCAAGCAAGTCTCACAGGAGGATGCACCGAGATGGGTCAGAGTGCTGAAGACAGAGACAAGGAACTTAAGGAGCTTACCCTTAAGTACGAGATCGAGAAGCAGAAAAACCGGAAGATGCAGCAGGAGCTGGATATTCTGAAGCAGAAGTTTGAGAAGCTCCAGATGCAGCCGAAAGCGCCTCCACCGCCTTCACAGGCGCCGTTTGCCGGAGGAGGGGGGGGAGGAGCGCTGCCTTCGACGGTGCCGCGCGGTCCCGGCGCGCCCGAGAGCGATCTGACGCAGTTCATCGACAGCGGGCTGAAGGACTCGGTCGCCGGCGTGGAGATTGAGGAGTTGAAGTCGAAGCTCGAATCGCTGACCCACCAGTACCGCCAGGCCGAGCAGGAGAAGTGGGACATCGCCCGCAAGAATATCGAGCTGAAGGAGCAGCATCAGAGGCTCAAGGTCAAAGGGGTCAACCTGAAAAAGGATATCGAAAGCCTCAACGAAAAATTGGACAGGAAAGAGAACCAGAACTTCAAGTCCCGCCTCGAAATAACCGACCTGAAGAAGGAAAATAACCGCGCGGAGGAAATCGCCGGCGTAAACACGAAGCAGCGCGAAACGCTCGAGAAGCAGATAGCCGACCTCGAAGCGCGCGTCGAGGAAGAGCGGAAACGCCTGAAGGAAGAAAGGCGTTTCAGGGACATGGTTCATGCCGAATACCAGAGGCACCGTGACATGCTCGGTGAGTATGAGACTCATTGGGCCGCCAAGATATATAACCGTTAGCGGGAACCTGCCGCCGTATTTATGCCTTATTTAGACAAGGAGTTAAGCAGATGGCTGAAGAC
The DNA here is from genome assembly GCA_964608735.1 of uncultured Planctomycetota bacterium. GTDB lineage: Bacteria > JAJVIF01 > JAJVIF01 > JAPKYR01 > CAZSPL01 > CAZSPL01. Next base: position 6,575 of record CAZSPL010000043.1, read on the forward strand.
AGGCACATCCTCAAGGAAAAGATCAAGCTCAGGAAGGAGATCGGTCTCGTCGAGGCTCAGATAGACGCCACGCGCAAGAGCCAGCAGGAGAAGGTCACCGAGAATGAGAAGGTGGAGAAGGATATCGCGGGCGTCGAACAGGACAACATCAAGCTCGAAGAGCAGATACAGGAGCTCGAAGGCCAGATTTCCGAGCTCGATACCGAATTCAAGGAAGCCCAGCTTACTGCCGGACGCCTTCGCAAAATGATAAAGATGAGCAACGAGAGGGCCGAAACCGAGGAGAAGAATATCAAGACTCTCAGCAAGGAGCTTGACGGCCTCAACGATTCCCTCGACAGGCTGAGACGCGACATCAAGCGCGAGATCGACGAGCGCAAGAACCTCGAATACCAGCTTAAGACGACCCAGGCCCGGATAGACGAGATGGAGACGAAGTTCCTCGCGAAGGTATTTGTCACGCGCCGCATAAAGAAGGACGAGAAGTACTTCCCCAAGGGCAAGTCCGCCGAGGAGATAGCGCTGGAAGCCGCCGACGACCTTGAAAGGGCAAGGGAAGCCGCCGAGGCTGAAGAGGCGAAGGCGAAGGAGCGGAAGAAGGCCGAGGAAGCGAGGGGGCGTGCCGAAGCCAAAGAGAAGGGCGAGACCGAGCAGAAGGCGGAGAAGAAAGGGGAGACATCGGAAGAAGGACTCGACCTTTCAATGTAGTTCAGATAAAGCCTCGATGAATCGCCGGTGACATACCGGCTTTTTTTTCGGGTGGATGCCGCATCCGGTTTGGTTCTATAATGTCGGATTGTAGAAATGCCGAAAGCAAGCATCATAGTGGTGAACCTTAACGGCCGTCATTTGCTGGAAAAGCTGCTGCCTTCGCTCGAGGGCATGGATAGCACCGGCATCGATGTCGAGATAATCGTTGTTGATAACGGCTCCGATGACGGCAGCCGCGAGTATTTGAAGGAAGAACATCCGCGCGTGAAGATACATCCCCTCGCGGGCAATTTCGGATTCGCCCCGGCGGTGAATATCGGTGCCGAGTTTACCGACGGCGAATATATCGTGCTGCTTAACAATGACTGTATCGTGCGGCAGGATTGGCTCCGGGAGCTTCTTGCGACGTTTCAGGCGAAGGATTCGGTCGCGTGCGTGGGGAGCCTGGTGCTCGATTCGTCGGGCGGGATCGTGGATTTTCATCACGGTGAAGCGAATGTCTTCGGATGGGGATTCCAGGTTGGAAGGGGCATGCCGTACAGGGCATCGCGCGACGAGCCGTTCAGGACATTTTTCGCATGCGGCGCGGCATGCGCATTCAGGCGCGATGCATTCGTCGATGCGGGAAGGTTGCTCGAAGAGACATTCGCGTATTTCGAGGATGTCGAGATGGGATGGCGGCTCAATGCACTCGGCTACGAAGTGTGGATGAACCCGGCATCGGTGGTGGAACATCATCACGGCGCCACGGTGAAGGGGTTCGGGAAGGGTTTCCACAATTTTCTTACCGAGCGTAACGCGCTTTTAAACGCATGGTGCAATCTCGGGGCGAAGGAAGGGGATGCGATTGTGCCCATCGCCATGTCCCTCGCGGCTTTGAGGATTGCGGCGAGGTCGGGTTCGAACCTTGAGGATGCCATAGGCGCGAAGGGCATGGAAGGGATACTTGCCACGCGTGATGAGGATATCTCGAAGTTCACTTCGCGCAGGGAAATCAAGGACGCGCTCAAGAAGCTCGGGTCGCTGGTTGGGTCGTCGGAAGCGGCGCACGCAGAGGCGATAGCCGATTTCGGGCGGCTCATGCCGCGGGTTCGGAATCGACGGGATGAGCTTGAGGGGAAGCGCAGGCGGTTTACATCGGAGCTGCTCGACCTGATGGGGGAGCCATTCAGGGCGGTGATCGGGCATCCGAGGGAGAATGCTTACATCGAGGATATCGAACCGTATTTGAGGAAAATCATCGGGTGATTTTCATCCGTTATTACTAATTCTTCCGAAGATTGTCTGGCGATGCTGTTTCCCTATGCAATGTGTTTCTTTCTTGCCGGTATGGGCTTATCCGGCGTTTCCGAATTACCCATAACGCACCTGTGCGCGCTTATCGCGGCCGGGATTGTTGCGGCATTCTTTCTGCGTGGACGTAAAACCGCGTCGGTGGTACTTGCGGCGGTGTTCCTCCCTCTCGGGGCGCTGATGGTTCAAACAAGCGCGACCGGGCTGCCCGCCGGCATGAATTCGGAAGAGCTTAGCGCGAGATACGGCACCGACACACCTCTCAGAATCTACGGTGATGTGGCGCTGGAGAGATTGAGCGTTCATTACAAGGACGCGATCGTCATCAACGCGAGGGTGATTGAGAGCCGGGGGAAATTCGAAAACACGAATGCGAGAATCCTGGTTTTCGTCCGTGACGAAATGCCCGAATTCCAGCGGGGTGACGAGGTCGCTTTCGATTGCGTGTTCGGCGATTTCAGCAAGTATTTGAGGTCGGGACAGGTATCGAAATACGGCGTGGATGCGTGGTGTTGGGCGCAGGGCGCGGGTCTAGCGTCGGGTCCGCCGTCGAGCGCATCGGTGAAGGGATTTCTCGGTTTCAGGAACGCCCTGCTGAATCATCTCGAATACGGCTTGAGCGATGAATACGCCGCGCTGTACCAGGGCATCGTGTTCGGCAGGGAAACCCAGCGGCTTACCCCGTCGTTCTACGAAGATTTCTACGCGGCGGGAATGAGCCACCTGATAGTGGCGTCGGGCGCGCAGGTGGCGCTGATAATATTCCCGTTCTTCACATTGTACGGGCGCTTCCGTTCGAGGTGGCTGAAAGCGGCGTTGTTGATTTTGATGGGGGTGTCGATGATCCTGCTGTACCTTATAGTGGGACATGCCTCGTCGATACTCCGCGCGGTCAGCGTGGGATTCATCCTGCTCATCGGCCGTGCCCTCGGGCGGAGCACCTATGCACTCAACTCGCTTTCCATCGCGGGACTTATGTGGCTTATCATCGACCCGAAGTTGATAGGCCACCTCGGTTTCCTGCTGTCGTATTTCGCGTCGTTCGGCATCCTCTACATGGCGCCGATAATAGTGGGATGGGTTGAGAGCCGTTTCCCGGAAGCATTGAGGGGATGGGGCCCGCGTACGCCGCCGCATCTGCGCGTTTACTACTGGTTGAAGCGCAATGTGATTCACCTCGGGACAATCAGCATCGCGAGCCAGTGGGGCGTGATGCCCATCATCGCGTGGAAACTCGGGGAGCTGTATTTCAACGGGATTGCGGCGAATATAATCGCGGTGCCGCTTGGATCGGTTGTGCTGATAATCGGTGCGGCATCGGGCGTGGCGGGATTCATCCATCCAGCCCTGAGCAGCGGGCTGAATTACATCGCGCTGCCGTTCCTTCACCTGATAATCGGCACGGCGAATTTTTTCGGGGGGATGGAGTTCTTGAGGATATCCGCATTCAGGCCGCCGCTCGTGGCGCTGGTAGCGTATTATGTCGGGACGATAGCGCTGATTGAAATACTGCGGAAGAATACGGTGATATTGCACATGGCGGCGAGGCTGCGTCGCGGTGATATCGATCTACTTGAAGAAGATTAATGAAGCGCCAGGCTATCAGACGGCGGTATCTTCGGTTGGCGGAGTATCCTTCGCTTCCACCGTCCGGGATTTCGGCGGTGACACTTTGTTGCAGTGCCGCATGAGGCGTGATTTATATCTCGCGGCGGTATTCTTGTGAATCAAGTTCCTCGTGACCATCCTGTCTATGACCCTGACGGCCGATGCCGTTTTTGCCCGGGTATCGTCGCCGGCATCACCCGTGGCGATAGCCTCGCGGGCGCCCCTGATGCTGGTGCGCATGGTCGAACGCAGAGCCCTGTTCTTATCCCTGAGTTTCAGGCTCTGACGATGTCTTTTGAGCTGCGATAAGTTTTTTTTCAATTGCTCTCAAGTCCTCCGGAATTAATTCACAAGCGGCGAATTGTAACAGACTACGGCCTGAAAGTAAAGCGCGGGGGGTGATAAATTCCGGGCCTTGTGACGTAGATACTATTCTGTAAGATTAACTGGCTGAGGTTTGCTTTAAGGCGCATTTAATGGAAAACGCGGTTCCGGATAAAGCACGGCCGTTCGACGGTCACGGGCAGTTCCTTGCACGCTCGACGATGCTGCTTGTAATAGCGACCGTAATCTCGCGATTGCTCGGGGTTGTGCGGGAGATAATGCTCGCGAAGCTTTACGGGGCGACCGGCGACACGGACGCGTTCTTCTTTGCCTATAACATACCCGAGCTGGTGAGGACGCTGCTGATAAGCGGCGCGCTGTCAAGCGTGTTCATACCGATATTCACCGAGTTCGCCGGGAAGAAAGGGGAAGAATATGCCAAGAAAATGTCCGGGCAGGTTTTCGGAGTCGTACTGGTGACAAGTCTCGGCATAGTGCTCCTCGGGATCATCTTCGCGCCGCTGATAATACACCTCGCTCAATTGATCGGTATGCGGGCCGTCGATAAGGAAAAGTACGATCTGACGGTGGCGCTTACACGGATGATATTCCCGATACTGATTTTCATCGCCCTTTCCGGTTTGTGCCAGGGGATATTGAACAGCCTGGGCAATTTCCGCACTCCCGCGTTCGCGCCGTTTTTCTTCAACATCGTGATTATCGCCATTCTCATGACGGAAGATTTCATATCCGATCCCGCCCGGATCCAGATCGCGGCGATCGCATTTGTTATCGGCGCGGCGGCGCAGCTTTTGTACCAGATGCCGCGGCTGCGCAAGGAGGGGATAAAGATTACGCTCGCGATCGATTTTCGCGACCCGGTGTATGCGAAATTCCTGCTGCTTGCTCCGGCGGCGATGCTGGGTTACGGCACGATGGTTGTGAATTCATTCGTGGATAAGTCGATCGCCTACTCCCTTGCGCCGGCGAGTCTATCGGCGCTGACATATGGCTTCCGCATAGAGCAGCTTCCATTTTCGGTCTTCGGCGTGTCGATCGCGACGGCGCTGTTCCCGTCCATCTCGCGGTACCTGACCGAGGGGCGTGTCAAGGAATTCAAGCGTGCCACCGGGGCGGGGATACGCCTGCTGATATTCACTCTTATACCGGCGATGGTGGTGTTCCTTTCGCTCAAGGACGGTATCGTGCAGTTGCTGCTTCAGCACGGCGAGTTCGACGCGTCGGCGACGGCCGATTCCGCCGAGGCGCTGAAGTGGTATACGGTGGGGATTATCCCGGCATCGATGTTGCTGCTCGTTTCGAGGGTTTTCTTCGCTACGCAGGACATGAAGACACCGCTCAAAGCGGGGATCGTGATGGTCTTCATCAACTTCGGGCTTGATATCTATATGTCCCAGCCGTGGGGGCTGAACATGGGCTTCGAGGGGATCGCGCTTTCGACGAGCATAGTGGCGTTCCTAAACCTCGGGATACTCGTGTTCATACTTGACAGGCGGCATGGCGACTTCATCAGGATGTTCATCAACAGGCACGTGGGGAAGATGCTGTTCGCGGGGTTCTGGCAGTATGTCTGCGCCCAGTTCACGTATATTTATGTAATCGCCCTGATAAGGGGGCATTATGACCTGGGGAGTGAGTTCCTCAATGTCCTCGCGGCGACTTCGATCGCGATTGTCCTCTCCCTTGCCTTATACTTCGCGCTGCTTATGATAATGCGCGCGGGTGAACTCAGGATGATAAGGGAGTACCTCTTCAAGCGCCCGTCAGAATGATTCTCAGGTTCGAAGCAAATACTTTCAGCTCACAAACATGGTATACTAACTATATGAATATCCACCGATGGGGAGGAGCGAATTGACAGTCGAAACACTCAGGTCCGAGCGGCCGGATTCCGGTTCACCCAAAAAATTAATCAGGCTCATCGCGCCCTTGTTCCCGGCCCTGAATATATTCAGCCGGCTATCAATTCCACCGCTGGGGCTCTTATACGTGGGTACCGCGGCGGACCGTACCGGGAGATATGAAGTCGAGATAATCGACGAGAACAATTGCCGCTACAAAGATCACCAGGTGCTGCAGGCGGAACGTCCGGCGGATGTCGTCGGGTTCTACTGCGGGCTTTCCTCGACGATGCCGCGGGTATTCGAGCTGGCGAAGCAGTACCGGGAGATGGGGGTGCTCACCGTCGCGGGGGGTGGGCATGTCGACGCCCTTCCCGATGAATCGCTGGGCGAGGGCATCGATATCATCTTCATGGGTGAAGCGGAGGAATCGTTCATCGAAGTGATTGACGCATATTTCAGCGGTGTTGATTATTCCGGCATCGAGGGTATAGCATTCACCGGTCCCGATGGGGTGAACCGAGTCAACAAGCGCAGGCCGAAGCCGGTAGACCTTGGGACGGTTTCCAGCCCGGATTTTTCGCTTATAAAATATATGCGCCACCCGATCAAGTTCCTTCCACTCTCCCGGACGAGGGGATGCAATTTCAATTGCGAGTTCTGCTCCGTGAACAGGCGTTTCGGCGCATACCGCAGTGCGACCCCCGAGAAGACCCTCACACATGTCGAGAGCCTTGTCGCTGCCGGGTATCGGCTGTTTTTCTTCGTCGACGACAATTTCGCGCAGGACCGTGAAGGGACGCTCGAATTGTGCAAGGGAATTTCCGCGTTGATGAAGAAGTACAAGTGCAAACTGGAGTTCACATTGCAGGTACGCGCCCAGGTGGCGCGGGACCCGTTGATGATGGAAGCGATCAAGGATGCGGGGGGCAAGGTGCTGTGTATCGGGATCGAGTCGCCGATACAGGAAGAGCTTCTCAACATGCACAAGGGGCAGAGTGTATCGGAAGTGGAAGCCAATCTCCGGGCGCTGCGCCGGTTTGGGTTCCTGATTCATGGGATGTTCATCTTCAGCTACCCGGCGAAACTCGGCAAAGGTATGGGGCATAATCTGACGCTCGTCGAGAGGGCGAACAGGTATATCGATTTCGTGAAGCGCGCGAGGATAGACACGCTGCAGGTACTCAAGGCGGTGCCGGTGCCGGGCAGCGAGCTTGCCGAACGTCTAAAGGAAGAAGGAAGGGTTTATCCGATCGAGGAAGTCGGGTGGGATAAATATGACGGCAATTTCCTGACATACCAGCCGGACCCGGGGGATAACGCGATTGAATTGCAGGAGCAGGCCGTTCGCATAATGCGGGCGTTCTACAGCCCCTGGAATATGGCGAAGCTTCTCTACATGGGGCCGTTTTCGGCGGTTGACTGGATGTTCTATTTCATACGGCGGGGAGCGCAGAAGGTGCGAGCCCGGTGTGTCGAGTTCGAGGAGCGGCATCGCCGCCCATGCCCCCGAAGCAGGCAATGGGGGGATTTCATCAGGGATGGTTTCGAAGGCGCGAGGAAAGAGACATACAGGATGTGGCGGAATACGATGATACGGATCGCCGGGAGCTTCATAATACGCGAATGGTCGCGTAAAGTGGAACTCGAGGGTTTCAAGAATAAGCTTAAGAAACAGCAGGAGCGCATCATCAACGCGCTGCCGGAATACAAGAAGATGCGCAAGCAGAAGGAAACAACTTAACGGGAAGGGAATAACATCGCTATCCCATACTAAAACTCAATCCCACGGGCTATAATGTAGGCCGTGACCGAGATCGGTAAAATACGCAACTTCGCGATAATCGCGCACATCGACCACGGCAAGTCGACTCTCGCCGACAGGCTGCTCGAGGTGACCGGCACCATCCCGAAGGAGAAGATGCGCGCGCAGATACTCGACAGCATGGAACTCGAACGGGAGCGGGGTATCACCATCAAGGCCCAGGCGGTCAGGATGGATTATACCGGGCTCGACGGGAACACATACCAGTACAACCTGGTCGATACACCGGGGCATGTCGATTTCACCTACGAAGTAAGCCGGGCGCTGGCATCGTGTGAAGGGGCCATCCTTCTCATCGACGCATCGCAGGGATTCCAGGCGCAGACCCTCGCAAACCTCTATATGGCTATCGAAGAAGAACTCGCGGTCATCCCGGTATTGAATAAGATCGACCTCGGCGCGGCGCGCCCGGAAGAGCTTACCGAGGAAGTCGTGAGTATGCTCGGATGCTCGAAAGATGATGTCCTCAAGGTGTCCGCCAAGGAAGGGAAGGGGATAGAGGCGGTGCTGGAGGAGATATACAAGAAGATACCGCCGCCGAAGGGTGAGCTTAAGGGCGGGCTGAGGGCGCATATTTTCGACAGCCATTATGATTCATACCGCGGCGTGATCGTTTATCTCCGCATGATCGACGGGGAAATCCGCAAGGGGATGCGTATCGAGCTTCTATATACCGGGGCGCGATATGACGTGAATGAAGTGGGTATATTCAAACCGGGCATGACCGCCGTCGACGTACTCTCGGCGGGGGAGGTCGGCTATGTTATCGCGACGATACGCGATATCGCCGACGCCCGCGTGGGGGATACGCTTTTCGAGTACGGCAATCGGGAGAAGATTGTCCCGCTGAAAGGCTTCAAGCCGATGAAGCAGATGGTATTCTGCGGGCTGTACCCGGTCGAGAGCGAGGATTATGAGAAACTCAAGGCGGCGCTGGACAGGCTCGGGCTGAACGATTCGTCGTTCACATTCATGGCGGAAACCAGCAAGGCGCTGGGATTCGGCTTCCGATGCGGATTTCTCGGCGTACTTCACCTCGAGATAATCGTGGAGAGGCTTGAGAGGGAATACGACCTCGAACTGATAGTCACGGTGCCGAATGTCGTTTACAAGATTTATCGTACCGACGGCACATGTGTCGAAATCGATTCCCCCGCCGAACTTCCCGACCCGACCGTGATGAAGCGAATCGAGGAGCCGTATGTTCGCGCGACCATCGTCACGCCGCCGGAATACATAGGCCCGATAATGGAGCTGGCGCATAACAAGCGCGCCGAGCAGAAGGGGATGGAATATCTGAATCCGCACCAGGTGCTGCTTACTTATGAAATGCCCATGGCGGAGCTTATCGTGGAATTTTTCGAGCGCTTGAAGACGGTAAGCCGGGGCTACGGTTCGCTCGATTACGAGCTGTCGGGATTCCGTCCGACCAACCTTGTGAAGGTGGATATACTGGTTCACAAGGAAGTCGTGGATGCGCTGAGTTTCCTGGTCGACGAACCGGGGGCGTATCGCCGGGCGCGCGATCTTTGCCTGAAGTTGAAGGACACCATCCCGCGGCATTTGTTCGAGGTGCCCATACAGGCGGCGATAGGGGGGAAGATAATCGCGCGGGAGACGGTGGGCGCGATGCGGAAGGACGTCACGGCGAAATGTTACGGCGGGGATATCACGCGCAAGCGGAAACTTCTGGAGAAGCAGAAGAAAGGTAAGGCGCGCATGAAGCAGGTGGGGCAGGTGACGATTCCGCAGGAAGCATTCCTCGTGGCCCTGAAGGTACGGGCGGATGACAGGTAGGGGGAATCATATATGCCGTGTATAGACTTGCCTACATGGCCGGCATGTGTTTACATGACGAACATAAAGTATCCGCGAGAGGTGGAAGCCGATGGATGACCAGGCAACGACATTCGATGAAAAACTCCTGAAGAAGCTGAACCGCATCGCGGGGGCATGGAAAAACCAGAGGCGCGATCTGACGCACATGATTTATTTTTCCCTCGCCACCGTGGTATTGATATTCCTTAACCTCGACAAGTTCGACCTCGTGGCCTCGTCACCGGTGGTGAAGGTGATCGACGTGTTCGGGCTGCTCGTACTTTTCATCGTGGCGATATGGTCGAACTACGAGCGCCAGCAGGGGGACAATCTTCACACCGTGGTCGTGCGGGTGAACGAAGGGGAATATGACATCGCCGATGGGGAATTCATCGCGAAGTTCCGGGAAGCCGCCGACTACACCGAGTTCGCCGAGAGGGGATATCCGTTCATACTCATGATGGCTGGGGTCGGGATATTCGTGTTGAATGTAATCGCGTATATCGTATTCGGCCCCGCGGTCTGACGCGGCACGGGTGTTGGTTTAATCGCTTGATACTGAGAGAATCGCAGATAATGGACGACGAAAGACGAGCAAAAGAGATCGGTGAAACCGCCGAAGAGAGGTCCCAGAAAGGGGCCGGGCGGTATATCGTACTGTTCTTTATCTATTTGATCGGCATCGTGGCGTCGGTCATCTATTGGATAATCAGCATCGTCCTGTGGCTTGGAGCGTGGCTTATCGCCTGGGTGGGATTCGTACTGATTTTCTGCGTGATGTGGGTCGTCAACATTTTCAGGCCGATGCCGAAGGAATGGGGATATCGCTATATCGACCAGGAAGACTGGTTTCTCACGAGTGACGAGCTGAAAGCGAAGCACTCGGGATAACCCCGATGTATAATTTGCGCGTGCGTATAAGAGCGGAAGCGATAGCGATCCCGGTGCTGTTTGTCGGCTTGCGTTTGTTCGGGCATCCGGAAGTGCTCTACAACACCGATGCCGTCCAGTTCGCGCTCGCATTCGACAAGATGGACCTCACGATACACCAGCCGCATCCGCCGGGGTATATATGGTTCATCCTGCTCGGGCGAGCCGTGAAAGCGATAACCGGCGCCGATGAGTCCGCGCTATGCTGGTGCGGCATATTGCTGGGACTGGCTACGCTCATACTGCTGCAGGGATTCGTCGCGAGGAGATTCGGGCGGGTTGCCTCGATATTCACATCGCTTCTTTTCTGCTTCAGCCCGATATGCTGGTTCTTTTCGGTGGTGGGGCTCAATTACATGGCGGACGCGCTTGTCGCGGTCGCGAGTATCAGCCTGTTCTATCGTAAGCCGGGTACCCTCGGAGGCGCATCGGTATTCATCCGGGCGCTGGCGGGGGCGCTTCTAATCGGATTCCGCCCGCAGGCGATTATATTCGTGCTGCCGGTATGGATATATTTTCTGATTTTGCAGAAGCGGAAATTCATCCCGGGGATTGCCGGGTTTATCATCGGCAACGCGGTGTGGGTCGTCGCGACCATGCTCGTGGCGGGAACAATGAACATATTCGCTCCCGCGGTGGCGCATGCGTTCCGCCCGGAGATATCCCGCTACGAGTCGCTGATTCCGAGCATTACGAAACTTCGCCTGGCCATCTGGCAGATGCGGCTTTATACGGCATACACTCTCTCGGGCGGCTTGTGGCTGCTGATGCTTCCTATCGCGGTTTTTATATTAAGGGGCGGTTTCAAGATGGGGCCGTTCAGGAAATTTTTCATCGTGTGGACTCTTCCGTACGTGCTTTTCTCGCTGTTCATATTCATCGTTCAGCCGGGACATTTCGTCTACCTTCTCCCGGCCCTCGTAATGTGTCTCGGCGTGGCGCTCTCGTGGCTTTACGACCAGCCGCCGCTGAGGGTGATCGCACTCGTTATCGGCGGGATTGTGATGATGAGCATGATGTATGCGACATTCATCGAGGCGCCCGTGGCGGACCGCGTGAATATCGGCTACGAGGAGATAAAGAGGAATGACGCATTTTTCATGGAGTCGTTCGAGGCGATACGGCGCATCGATGATTTCGAACATGCGATCGTGCTGAATGAAGATTTCCGGCATGTTTTCTATTACATCCCCGAAGCGCGCGGGATCGGGTTTACATTTCAGCGGATGCATAAGACGGGGGGGAATCCGCTGGTGCTTCACGCCGGGAAAGGGCTTGTGTATGAGCCGGTGGAAGCGTTGCCGGCGGATGTCGCAAATTCTGTATTCAGGCTCGATCCCGGGGATGGGGTGAGCCGGATTATTTATTTCGGAAGGGACAAGTGGAAGTATCTCGGTGACGACCTTGTGTTAGATGCACGGACGCCATCGGTTGGCTATATTGATATAGACGAAAACAGCTACATCTACTTCGCGCCCGGACGCAGATGGTGGGTCGGAGATGAGGGAGCGATCGTCCCGCCGGGCAATCCGGAGTGAGTCCTACTTGTTGACCTCGCGTCCGAGTTTTTCCTCGACGCTTTTTATTTTGCCTTCGAGACGCCCGGTAGCACCGATGCTGTCATCGATGCTTATGTGGATGCTTATTCGCATGCTGTCCTTGGCGATCTCATCGCGGCAGGCTTTGACGAGCGCCATGCATTCGTCCCAGTCCCCTTCGATGACGGTCGACATGGGCGTGAGCTTGCAAGGCAGGCCCGATTTTTCGATGATGTCGGTCATACGCGCGACATAGGGGCTGAAATGCATTCCCTTGTCGAGGGGTATGATTGTGAATTCGAGAAGCATGGGAGCCTCCTTTTTCGATTCATTCGATTACTGAAATTATAATGCATGAGGGATGCAATCGGCGAAGCGCAATCCGACGGGCTTTGTTTTAGTTTATGCGCGTCTGTTATATAATGGATTTCGCAAGCGATGGAGGATGATGCATGTGAGCGAAAAAACTAAGAGACGATTCCGCCGTTCGCGAGATGACAAGATCATCAGCGGATTCTGCGGCGGGCTCGGGAATTATTTCGATATCGACCCCGTGCTCGTAAGGCTGGGATTCATCGCGTTGCTGCTGTTTTTACCCGCGGGACTGGGTTTCATTTTGTTTTACATAATCGGGTCGGTCGTCACACCGATGGAGAAGAAAGAGGAGTAGGAGCCGCCCACGAATCCCATTTCGTGGGTTACGTTTATCAAAGAAGAAAAACCCCCGGGCGTCCGGGGGTTGTTGATTTTATCCTGTTGAGTTAAAAAGTAAGCCAGTACCAGTCCGGCTGATATTCATCCACGCCGGTGAATGTCCGCTGGAAAAGGAACTTCTTGTTGCCGTCGTAGGGGATTGTCCACAGGTCGAACTGCTCCCCTTCGGGATGCTCCGATGCGAACACAATCTGCTGGCCGTTCGGGCTGTAGCATGGATGCCACTGGTCGTAGTCTTCCTCGAACACCGGCACGATGACATCTTCGTTTATCATCCACTTGTAGATATCAAAGTCGCCGTTGCGGTCGGTCATGAATGCGAGCTCGGTGGTGTTGGTGTCGGTCCTGTTCGCCGAGGGATGCATATCGTTGCCGGAGCTGTATGTGATGCGGTACAACTTTGATGTGGCCAGGCTCATGATGAAGATTTCATAGTTGTCGTAGGCGGCGATATTCGATGCAAACGCGACGTACATCTGGCCGTTCAGCCTGAGGAAGCAGGGGTCCATCTCGTCGCCGTACATGTAGGTCAGTTGGTAGGGCGGATTTACAGGATCTATGTTCATACCCCACAAGCTGTTGCTGCCGCCGACGAAGGACTGGAATATGATATCAGGTTCCGTCATTGGATTATCGGGATAATCGGGATGTATGCAGGGTCCCCAGTCGAATGCTTCATCATTTGTGAGCGGTATGGCTACAGGCGTCGCCGAAAGGTAGTTCACACGATACAGGTCGACCTGGTTTGTTCCGTCGTTGGATGCAAACAGGACGAACGGCTGAGTGTCATAGCCGAGGGCCGGGGTATATTCTTCCGACCCGGGAGCCATGACATCAATCTGTGTCCACCATCCCCCGGCTTTTGTTTCCTCGATGAAGACATCCTGCCCGGGACTGACTTCTCGTATGAATGCAAACGCGCCTCGCTTGTCATTCACTCCCGAATGGCCCTCGTAATCCTCGATTCCCTCGTTGTCGTAGTAGTACACGGGGAAATAGAAGCGCTGGTAGACATCGTTCACCTGGTGGGTCGGCTCGTCGCTTACGGCGCGGAACCATGTTTCGTAGTATCCCCTGTAGACGTCCGTTATTTCATCGAATGTCCCAACCCATCGTTCCGGCGGGCCGTAGGCATCCGGTTCGAGGGGACGCCAGTCTTCATCGTGGAAGAGATCCGGCGCGTAGAAGCTGACCTCGATTACATCATCCTGCCAGTCATACACATCGCATGCGATGGTGAAATCGGAAGTATCGGGGTCCTCGACCTCGTTCAGTTTGCCGAGGTAATCCTCGCTGACCTCGGCGTCGAGGAACTGGATGTTGTTTATCTCATACGGTTCTTTGCATCGTCCCGGCCAGTTGACATCGACGATGTAGCTCAGCGATGCTTCATCATCTTCGGGAAGCGGGTTGATATATAGCACGACGGCTTCGGTTTCCCAGAGTGGATAGGGCGGAAGGCGTCGCTGGTTGATTTCATCCTTTCCGAGGGCGATGAACGGATTCACATTTTCCGGGAATTCATCGTCGGCATCGAAGACGCTGGTGAAGCTGTCGGCGTTGATTACATCGTAGTCGTCGGGATAGTTGCTGGTGAGGAAGATG
>CAZSPL010000044.1:0-20787 GCA_964608735.1 uncultured Planctomycetota bacterium
GTGGGGGCGGGACGCGCGAACGAAGGCATGCGCGCCGGATGGCGGGAGCATCTTAAGGATGTCGTCACCCATTGCGGATTCAAGTATCTTCGCTTCCACGGGCTTTTGTGCGACGACATGATGATCTATCACGAGGATGGAAAGGGAAACCCGGTTTACAACTTTCAATATGTCGACGAGCTGTTCGATTTCATGCTGGAATGCGGCATACGTCCGTTCGTCGAATTCGGGTTCATGCCCGAAGCGCTGGCATCGGGGGAAATGACCGTCTTCTGGTGGAAGGGTAATGTCACGCCACCAAAGGATTATAACCGGTGGGCGGAGCTTATCGGCAATTGCGCGAAGCACTGGATAGAGCGATACGGGGCGGAGGAAGTCCGCCGGTGGTATTTCGAGATATGGAACGAAGCCAACCTTGATGAGCTCTTCTTCTCCGGGACGCGGGCGGAATATTTCAAGATGTATGAATATGCCGCGAGGGCGTTGAAAGGGGTCGATGAGCGGCTGCGCGTCGGCGGCCCGGCGACATCAAGCTTCGAAAACGGCGAAGCTCCGTGGATGAAGGATTTTTTGAAATTCTGCGATGCAAACAGGCTGCCTTGCGATTTCATCTCGACGCATCCATACCCGGTCACGCATCCGCGCGATAAAGCCACCGGGGAGATACTCGATAGATTCCGCGAGGAAGGCTGCACGTTCAAAGACCTGGCGTGGTTGAGGAAAGCGGTCGATGCATCGAAATTCCCCCGCGCCGAAATTCATCTCACCGAGTGGAATTCATCGCCGCGGCCGCGCGATTTCGTGCACGACCACCCGTTCGCGGGCGCGTTCATCATCAAGAACAACATCGAATGCATCGGGTTGTGCGATTCGTTGTCGTACTGGACATTCACCGATGTCTTCGAGGAGACGCGCGCGGGGGATACGCCGTTTCACGGGGGATTCGGGATGATCAATTTCCAGGGGATACGCAAGCCGTCGTACTGGGCATATCGATTCCTCAACAGCCTCGGCGATATCAGGCTCGGCCAGGGGAATGGCTGGTACGCAACAAGAGAGGAAAGCAGAATTGTAATCCTCGTTTGGAACTACCAGCACTACGCTACGCCGGATGCGCGGTTGGCGTGGGATAAGGATACGGTGGAGGACTTGTTCGCGGGCGGTGCTAAGAGGAAATTCGATTTCGGGATTGCTAATCTTGCGGAAGGTGAATATCAAATCACGACGCGCAAGGTAAGTATCGAACACGGGTCTGCACTCCATGCGTGGAAAGCCATGGGCGCGCCCGAGTGGCTGATGCCCGACCAGGTAGAGAGCCTGAAACAGGCATCGGAACCGGTACTCAGGAAATATGCAGCGAAATTTAACAGTGAACTGCGCATCGTCGAGGACCTCCCGCCATACTCATTCGCACTCGTGGAGATTAACCATATCGGAGGTTAATTCTTATGCTCGCTTGTGAAAGAAATAACGGGAAAGTCAAAACAGTCCTGGTTTTTATATTGATGAGCACCATATATATGTGCTCGGCGTGCTCGACTGCACCAGCCGGTGAAAACGAACCACTTTTCCGAATCGGGAAATATAAGACCGGTTTCATCAACAGCTCGGGCAAAGTTGTTATCAAGCCTCAGTTTACGAGCGCTGGCGAATTCAGCGAAGGTCTGGCTATCATTTTCATTAGAGAAGGGGATGAGACATCCTACGGCTATATAAGTAAGAAAGGCCGGTTCGTGATAGAGCCGAGGCCGTTATCGAAAGAAACAGATGTAAAGGGATACGGCGAATTTCACGACGGATTGGCATCAATTCCGGTCAAGGACAAATATGGCTACATTGACACATCCGGGATTTTCGTCATTGCGCCTGAACTCGATCTGCCCGAATATGGAGACCTCAAATCGAGAGACTACTCCGAAGGATTCACGGTGATCGAAGTTGATGGCAAATACGGCTACATGGATACGAGCGGCAAGATCGCAATCGAACCGCAATTCGATTTTGCATGCCCATTCAGCGAAGGTCTTGCGCGTATCAGGAATGATGATGAAGAAAACGGTGGCTGGAGATTTACAGATAGCACCGGGCAAATCGTAATTTCCCACATCGAAGCGAAGCATGTAAGCGGCTTCCACGATGGCCTGGCATGTCTGGAGACCGACAACGGGTTTGGATATATAGATAAAGAAGGAGCTATGGCGATAGAACCGGGATTGGTCGTCGCGGAAGATTTCTCAGAGGGTCTCGCGCTGGTTTGGATTGAAGAGGACGATACGCCGAGATGCGCTTTCATCGATACGACCGGCGAATTAGTTATTAAACCGGGAGATATTGCCAATTGCAGGTCGTTCCACGACAGCCGTGCCGCCGCGAAAATCGGACCTGAGTTGACCGGTGGGTGGGGCTTTGTCGATAAGACGGGTGAATTCGTTATTGAGCCTCAATACTCTGAGGTGGAAGATTTTCATAACGGATTGGCCATCGTATGGGAAATCGGCGATAGAGGAAACTCCATGTCCTACATCAACCCGGACGGGAAAAAGGTTTGGCAGTCCGACTGAGCGTTTGGCGGGATATCGATGCCGGGCTGTCCCGACTTTAAGTCTCATTTATAAAATACATCCTTCTCTGTAGACATTATTTAATAGCAGCGCGTAGGATATCGCGCGGGTTGAGCTATGCAAGTCGGGGGAATTCAGCAGGACGTCTGCTTCGGGGAGGTTTCCACGCATCGATGGAAGCCGAAAGGGAAATTACGGTTGAAGATGCCGAAGAAGAGAAGGAAGAAACATCCGGTGTCACCCAGCTGACCGACTTCTTTGACGGCTCATACCGGAAGCTGCTTCCGGACGGGCGCACCATCATCGCCGTACCGGACCTCCCGGTGGGAACCAGCCTCGAAAGCTCCATCTACGACGGCGAGGGCGAACTTCTCATCCGGGACGGCATCCCCATATCCCAGGCCATCGTCGACGGGTTGCTGCGCCGCGGCATCACCGAAGTTTTCATGAAGAGTTCGCGTCCGCGGGACTTTGATATTACAGGGCCCGAATCCACACCGACGGAACCGGAAGCGGAGCAGCTTTCGCTAACGACCGTACCGCCCGATATCGACGCTCCTGAAAACGTCCCTGAGACGCTCAAGAGAAATTCGGTGAAGGCGCTCGAATACATTTTCAGCATGATAGGCGTCGATGATGCCGTCGACCTCTACGAGCTTCATTCATCGTGCAGCAAGATAGTCGAACGGCTTGTGGGACGGCGGGGCATGCAGCCGAGCGTGATCGACCTGTACCTCAGGGAGCATACGGTAAGCCGTCACAGCGTAAACGTGCTCACCACCTTCGCTACGACATGCGCGGCATTGGGCATCGACAAACGCAAGGTCAACGAATGCATCATCGCCACCGTGCTTCATGATATCGGCAAGGTGATCATCCGGAAATTCGAGCAGATGGACAGGCAGAAGAAATACGGGATGGGGCGCGCGTTGCAGGACCGGGTCGAGAAGTGGTCGAAATCGGCGGCGGTCGATGTTCTGAAGATGCATACTGAAGTGGGCTTTCACTTCCTCATGAAGATGGGATGTATCGAGGACGATCTTCTCGACGCGCTTCGCAATCACCACGAGCGGCTCGACGGCCGGGGCTACCCGAGAAAATTGTCGGGCGCGCGCCTGAGCCATGCCGCGCAGGTTTTGATACTCGCGAATGAGTATGAAGCGCTAACATGGGATGAAGCAGGGACCGAAAAGACCAGGTTCCACGAGGCAATGAAGCGAATCGTCCAGCACGGAAGCCGCCTTGTCGATTGCCAGATTGTCAACGCGTTCCTTAAGATATACGGATACTACCCTCCCGGAAGCTGGGTTGAGCTTAATTCGGCCGAGATTGCCATCGTCACGCAGAGCAATCCCGGCAAGCCGCGCTCGCCGATAGTGCAGGTACATATTGACGAGAAGGGGGTAAGGCTCACGAAACCGGTTACAGTGGACCTCTCGAAACCGGGCGCACCTTACATCAAGTCGGGACTGGGAAAAAAGTAGGGACAGTCACCTGTTTCGCTCATGGCATTACTCGCTATCGCATATCTTCGAGCGAAATAGGTGACTGTCCCTACTTTTTTAGCAATAATGCGCGATTGCTTTGGCGACGTCGAGTGTTTTCGCGTCTCCGCCCATGTCGTATGTCCGCACCTTGCCCTCCGCAATGACCTTGGTGATGGCGGCATCGAGCGCTTTCGCCATGTCGAGCTCATCGAGGTATTCGAGCATCAGGCGGGTGGAGATAATCATCGCGATGGGGTTGACCTTGTACTGCCCGTAATATTTCGGCGCGGAACCGTGGGTTGGTTCGAAGAGGGCGTAGTTGTCGCCGATATTCCCGCTGGCCGCGAATCCCAGGCCGCCGACAAGCTGGCCGCAGAGGTCGGATACGATGTCGCCGAACATGTTCGTCGTGACGAGTACGTCATAGTCGAGCGGATTTTTCACCAACCACATGCACATGGCATCGATATTCGCTTCCCACAGCGGGATGTCGGGATATTCCTTCGCTATCTTGCGTGTTTCTCGCACCATCAGTCCGCTTGTCTCGCGTATGACATTCGGTTTCTCGACGACTGTCACGCTCCGGCGGCCGTGCTTTTTCGCATATTCAAATGCAGCGCGGGCGATGCGGCGGCATCCCTCGCGTGTGAATACGCGGCAGCTTATAGCCATGTCGTCGCTCGAGACTTCCTTGAAGCGCGCCATGCGTGGATGCCCTTCATCGATAGCTTTTCGCACAACGTCGGGGATGGGATGCCATTCGACGCCGGAGTAGAGCCCCTCGGTGTTTTCGCGGAATACGACTATATCGACGCCGTCCTTGTAGTTGAGCGGGTTGTTCGGATAAGCCTTGCACGGGCGCAAGTTGTTGTAGAGGTCGAACATCTGCCTCGCGCGCACGATTGGGGAAAAGTAGACACATCCCTTGCCCTTCATCTCGGCGCAGAGCTCGGCATCCGCTTCTTCTTTAGGTTTCGAAGTAATCGCGCCGAACAGGCAACAGTCGGTGCTTTTCAGGATTTCGACGGTCCTGTCAGGAAACGGGTTGCCCTCGCTACGCCAGAATTCCCACCCGACATCGCCGTGGATGTATGCCGCGTCGAGGCCGAGTTTCTGAAGCACGATGCTCGCCGCTTCCATTACTTCGTTGCCGATTCCGTCGCCCGGCAGCCATGCGATTTTGTGTTTTGCCATTGTGAATAGTCTCCCTGATGTCATTAAGGCGGAAAATTATAAGGAATGAGGAGGCGTAAATCAAATTTGATAATGATTGACGCTTATCCATGCAGGGCGCGGCATGCAGCGCCCCTACGTGGCATCGTCATCCAGTCCCCACAATCCCCTGTTCGCCGCGCGGGCGATGCGTTCGGCTTCGAGGAAGACATCGGCGAAACGCACATCCGGCGGGAATGTCGACACCCTCGCGTAGCCGTATTCCACGAGCTTGAGGTTGACGAAAGTTCCATCCTCGAGGAAGACATATCTCAGCAGGCGGTCGTAGCGGTCGGTTTCGGAAACATCCTTCACCAGCATGACCCGTTTCCCCTCGACAAGACGCGTATTCGCAGCGGTCGCTTCCTCGCCATAGGGCTCCTTTCCCTTCGACGGATGCTTCGTCTCGGGAGTATCCATGCCGATATAGCGCACCTTGCGCTCGCCGGTGACCTCGATGGTGTCGCCGTCGACGATGCGCGTCACATTCACCCACTCGCCGTCATCGGCTTCCGCATAGGGGGAATGAAACCCGCTTCCCCCGGAACCCGCAAGGCATCCCGGGATGCATCCCGGCAATAAGAGCACGAGCAGGAGCGGGAGGATGAATGTGTATATGGTTGTCCGATTGCATCTCATCGGTGTGCTCCCTTCAATCGTCGATGATTATAACCGATTGGGGGGGTTATCACCCGCCCGATGCTGGTATAATTGCGCCGGTGAATATGATGTCGCGAAATATCATGCTTGCCTTGATGATTGCGTTGACTATCGTCGCGCAATCCGGATGCGGCGGACGGGATGAAGCCGGGCGTAAGAAGACCGGTGAATCGATGCCGGTACAGGCGGCGACATCGCCGCGCGTGGAATGGAGTTTCATGCTGGGGGCGAAGCTTCCCGGGAATATGGCTTTGTATGAAAAGGAAATCCTGGTGGCAGATTCCATCGGGAACCTGCTCGCTGTATCGGTCAAGGACGGCTCGCAACGCAAGGCGATCCACTATCCCGGCCCGGTGATGGGATGGGACATCCGTGATGACGCGGTTGCGGCATCTACGATAACGAAGAAGCTGCATTTCGGCGATGTCACCACCGGGGAGGAGCTATGGAGTGTTTCATGTGAAACGACGCCGTCGGAGCCGGCGATCACAACAGAGGGGGTCATTTTTTCCGAGGGACTGGGGCCGTATCGCGTGAGGTTTTATTCGTTTGAAGGCCTGAAGATCTGGGAGCGTGAATTCGACGTCAAGCCGTCAGGATTCAGCCCGACGTACAGCGGGGACGCGGCATACATCGCGTTCGAGGACAGAACCATCCGGGCGTTGAAGCTCGATAAAGGCGACACATTGTGGGAATTCAGCGTCGGCAAGCCGCTCGAACTCGCGGAGGATGGCCGCTGGGCGGGGCGGTATGAATTTCTCGGCGTCGAAGGGGATGAGAAGGCGCGCAGGTCGCCGTTCTATATCGGCGGCGTAGGGCGGATGGCAATTGCGGGCGCGGGGTTGATAGTTCCATCGGAGGATGGATACGTTCGATGCATCGATTTCACGAAGGGCGAAATGAAATGGGCGAGCCGCTTCGAGGACAGGATTACCTGCCTCTGGGGCAGTACATCCCAAAGCGCCCTGATCTACGTGGAAACCGTGGAGGGGCATTTCGCATGCATGGACACTATGACCGGCGACATTCTCGGCGACGCTCTTCTCGAAAATCCGACGTTAGGCATGATTCCGCTTGAGAACGGGGAAATAATCGTGGATGTCGACATCTTCAAGAAACCGCTACTCAGGGGCGTTCCATCGTTAGTCGAGACAGGCATACTCGACATCGTAATCATCCCCGAAGACGGGATGAGGGTGGGCGATATGCTTGTCGTGCGTACGAGAGACGGTGAAATCGCGGGGATATCGATACCCGGGGATTGAGGGGGATACTTGAGCCTTCACGCGCCGCTGGTGTCTAAAGGATTGCATATATTTTTACATATATTTAATTCAAGGTTTTTTGCATGAAACGAATTATTATTTTCAGCATAATCGGACTTGTGATTCTCGGCGTCCTGTATTTCGTCGCGGCCGGGATGATAAGAACATCCGCCGAGGGGAAGGCATCGCTTACGCTCGCGGAAGTGGTGACGAATTACGACGACCAATACGCCGACATGGCGGCGGACGCGCTCATAGACAGCCTTCCGAACAATGTCTTCCCGGTGCTCGCGAGCGGGCTCGATCGTACGGACAGGGGGATCAAGCTGCGGATCATCCGTGTGCTCGATGCGTACCCAGGCGAGGAGTCGTTCGAGATGCTTACAAAGGCGGTCGCCGATAACGACATCTATGTTTCGTCGCGCGCATGCCGGGCGCTCGCGAAGCGCGGTTACAACGAAGTGCTGGAGTTGTCGAAGGAGCGGCTTAACGAGGACGACCCGGTTTTGCTCGGATGGAATCTCGAAACCGCGGCGACATTCGAAGATGACACAATCACGCTCATAGAGAAAGAGCTGAATTGCGACCATCTGAACCATCAGCCGAACGCCCTGCGCGCGCTGGTGCCGCTCATCGAGAAGGGGAACGAACGCGCATGGGGGCTTCTCAGGCGCGATGTGACATCGAGCTATCCCGAGGTCCGGCTCGCGGCGCTGGAATCGTCCATCGGCCTCGGCGGCACGATGCGCGATGAGGCGCTGAAGATGGCGCTCGAATCGCCATTTGCCGAAATAAAGCGTATGTCGCTTTCGGAGCTGACAAAGGGTGGGATATCCGACGATTTGAAGGATTATCTGAAGCTCGCTCTGAATGACCCGGATATCAATATAGTATTCACCGCGAGTTGGGGGCTTCTGAAGCTGCGGGATCCCGAACCGGTGGGGAAACTCCGCTCGATACTTCGCGACGAGAGCCTGAACGTCAGGGACAAGATAATCGCGGCGAGGTTGCTTGCGCGGTTCGGCGCGCCGGAGGGGGCGGACCCGATGTATGACATCATCGATTCGCTTACCGTCGCGGACGATATCAAGCTCGAAGCGGCGGAAGTGCTTGGTGAATACAGCGAACAGAAGGGCATGACGTTGCTCTGGGAATCGATAAAAAACGACCGGCCCCCTGAAGTACGCATGAAGGCGCTGGAGATGCTGGGGTTGATGGGTAACAGTCTCGCCACCGTGCTTCTTGTGCAGATGTCGAATGATGGGGATGAGCGAATCGCGGTACGGGCGGCCTATGCGCTTACGTCGCTCGGCGACAGGCGGGGTATCGGGAAGCTGCGAAGGTTTTTGCATAGTAACTCGGCGGAAGTGCGCACCATAGCGGCGGTGGGTATTGTCACGGGGGGGAATATCACGGATATAATCGGGGAAGAGGGGTACAGGTAAGACACGGGCAAGCTCGAAGACTCGCGTGCCCGTGCCACCAGACTCGCGTGCCCGTAGCACCAGGGGATAAGAGAATTTGAAATGATGCGGGGACAGGGATTAGCTGATGGAAAGGAAATCCTTGATGGAATTTGAGAAGTCGCTCTGTTTCAGTTTTTCAACGGCACGGTTGCGAATCTGGCGTACCCTCTCGCGCGTGATTCCTTCGAGCCTGCCGATTTCGTCGAGCGTGAGCACCGGCTTGTCATAGAGGCCGAAGCAGTAGCTCAAAATCCTTCGCTCGCGGTCATCGAGAATCCCCAGCGCCTTGTTGATTTCTTCGTTGCGGACATGCATCATCGCTTCGATCTCGGGGCATGAGATGTCGGAGTTGGCGACGAGTTCCTTCAGTGTATTGCCGCTTTCATCGGTCACCGGGCCGTCGAGGCTGATCGTCTTGGCGCTGATCTGCTGGAGTTCGAGCGCCTTGTCGACGCTTATCCCGAGTTCGCCCGCGACCTTGTCGATGCTCGGTTCTTCGGAGAATTCGCGGCTGAGCTTATGCGACGCCTTGAGGAAACGGTTAATGTTGTCGACCATGTAGACCGGTTTCCTGATGAGGGAGCCGTGGTCGGCGATGATCCGTGTAAGTCGCTGGCGTATCCACCACGACGAATAGGTGCTGAATTTGTTGCCGAGCGACGGGTCGAATTTGTCGACCGCCCTGATGAGGCCGATGGTGCCTTCCTGGAGAAGGTCGAGGAAATCGACGCCGCGGTTGAGATATTTTTTAGCGATGGAGACGACGAGCCGGAGGTTGGAGCGTACAAGTCTTTCCTTTGCGGCTTTGACTTTCAGCGCGTCGGGGCTCTCCCTTACTATCGTCGAGAGCTCGACCTCTTCCTGCGGGGTGAGCAGCGAAATCTTGCCGATCTCCGCAAGGATATAGCGTACGCTGTCATCGAACGCCACTTCCTTTTTGGGTGATCTTTTCTTCTTAACGACCGCTTCTTTTACCGATTTCTTCTTGTTCGCTGCCAAGTTCCGCCTGTCTCAACAATATTCCCGGAGGGATCATTCCCCTGCTTAAAATGGTCCCATAATCGAGGCAATTCGAGAATCTCTTTCGCTCCCCCCGGTACGAATATCAAACAGCACCGATTATAAACAACAGTTTACTTGAGGTCAAAGGAGTCCTTCATCATCCGCCTACCGGCTTCGATACGATGTTCGTCTTCCTCCTCAATGCTTCCTGCTTGACGTCCCTCGGCGGCCATGAGTTGATGCACTTGTCATAGTAGTAATAAGCGTTGTTCGTATCCTTGATGCCTTCAAACGCGGTGCCGAGATAGAGATATGCTTCCCATGCCTTAAACGACTTGAGGTTGGATGCTTCCTTGAGCATATTTATCGCGTTGTAATAATCCTGCTTGGCGATGAGGATACGCCCGTCGAGGACAAGTATGTCATAGTCGTCCGGCTTGATTTCCCTCGCGCTGTTGATGGCCTTGTTCGCCGAATCGTATTCCTTCAGGTCGAAATGCGCCCGCGCTTTTATGTAGTAGAACAGGTGCTGATTCTTGTGACCGCCGGCGTCTTTCGAGAGTTTGATGAGAGTATCCGACTCCCCGACGGCTTCCTGGAACAACTTCAGATCCTTGAGCGTGGAGGCGGAAACTTCGGCATCCTCAACTTTTGACCGGGCGGTGAAATAGAGCGCCATGAGGTTGGCGTTATCCTTATCATAGGCCTTGGCGAATTTAGTCGCCGCGCCGGAATAGTTCTTGAGCTTGTAGGCAACCAGGCCCTGGAAGTAGTACCATCCCGACTCCCTCTGCTGCCCGGATGTTGTCATGTAAAGCGCGCCGGCGATTATTGCAACTACTACTATAAAGAATATGAGTTTTCCGGTAATCCTCAAATGCGCTCCAAGTTTGCTGCCTTTGTTCGAACATGCTATTTTATACCCCGCTCGATGCTTATTCAAGAAGCCCACGAACCATGGAGTCATTTCGAGAAAGAATCGCGCGCATGATAATCCCGATACTCCTGCTCGGCCTGCAGGTGGTTTTCACGGGACCCCGCGTCTCGGCGGAGGATGAATTCCCGTCGGATATATTCACCCTCGAAGACGACTCGTCGACAAGCACCGATCCCGATCCGTGGAATGAAGGGATTTACGCGAGCCATTACGGTTCCATCGCGGGCCGGAAGTATTATGGCTGCATCGGCAACAAGCTTCACCCGAACAAGGAATATTTCGTGGCGCTTCCCGCGACGGAGGACTCACTGGACTGCATCAACGGAAGCCTGCAGGTGCGTCTCGACGATGAGAACGGGTTGTTCAGGATTATCGAGATAAAGCCGAGTGGCGAGGACGGCCCGGTGTTCGAGGCGACGGTTGAAGATGTCGGGCCGTGGTATTGCGGCAACGACCCATACTGGGAGACTGGGACGCGTCCCGAGAGCGAGGACGGCGTCGACGGGAAAGGAAGGCACACCAACCTCGCCGGGATAGACCTCAGCTATGCCCTCGCGCAGGACATGGGCATCGAGGGCATCGGCCTTGTGGACTGGCGTTTCAAGAAAGTTGACGGGTGCTATGTCACACTGACAAAACCCACGGAGTTCAGGAAGAAGTGATAGTTCGAACATTCCACCGGGGTTTGCGTCTAAGTATATCGGCGGGACTATTTTCAGGAGGTGCCGCGCGATGCATGCCAGTCGGCGTATAGCCGGTTTCATCTCAATCCTCGCGATAATGTTACTTTCAAGCATCGGCTGCGCCGATGAAGACGCCCGCGACACGGTGGCACCACAACCTCCCCGGGCGGAAGAAGCATCGCCGCTCGACCTCGGGCATTTCCGGATTATCCTCAATGAAGATACACACGAACTCGTTATAGAGCCGGCCGCGGAGAGGGACGCGCAGTACGATGTAACCCAGTATGCAGAGATAAGCATCCACAGTTCATTCTGGAACTCCGAAACGCGCACTTGGACGCTGTCGGTTTACGTGAAGAACCCGACATCGCTGAAAGGCTACGGCGTCTGGGGCGTTTTTATGGAAATGGGTGGGAAGGAATTCGCTCCGCCCGACGGTTTCATATATACAGCGGCGCCGGAATCAAAGCGCGTCCCGGTGATCGCATTCGGCAAGAGCCAGGCGCATCGGGGGTTCCCGCCGATGTACACGGATTCGAGGTTCGTCTATATCCACTGGCCCGAGGGAGTGAACAAGTGGATTCCCATCGAGTTTTATGTGAGCGCGTCGTGGCCCGGCGAGCGCCGGATGCCGGTCGTGGAGAACCTTGAGATCATCGACCAGCCGGGATATTCGGACGTCTTCGTCATCAAGGCATTTGTCGAAGACTGGCAGAATCCCGGCAGCGAACTCAGCGTGTGGGCCGACATGACGCCCATCAACAGCGGCGAGCCGTTGATGTTCGACGACGGTCAGCATGGCGACGAGTCCGCCGGGGATAATATATTCGGCGGTTTCTTCCTCGATAATGCGGTAACACCCGCGGATTATACCGTGACGGTTCACGCCGAGGATCCCGAGGGGCATGGGTTCGAGAATGATATCAAGTACGGCTTCACCGGCGGCGTACCGGAGGAATGCTTCGATATAGAAGTTCTCGCGCAGGGCGCGGTATCGCAGGTCCATGAATTCACCCAGGTTGTTATAGAAGACCAGGCCGCGTTTGAAACATATTGGCTCGCGAACTTCGGTTCATTGAGTGGAATTCCAAGCGTCAATTTCACATCCGAGAGGGTTATCGGAATTAATATGGGGAGCAAGGCCACCACCGGCTACGGGCTGAAGATCGACCGCATATGCATCGATCCCTGGGCGGGCTGCCTGTGCATGAACGTCGATTACTTTCGGCTGCATCCCGGCAGCGGATGCATCACCAATCCCGCGTCGACCAGTCCATACTGGATAGGGAAGATACCAAAGACCGTTCACCAGGTTCATTTCTATGGGATGGACTATGTTTACGAATGCCCGGACTCCAGCGGGGCGTTGAATGCATCGCTCCTCACCGAGGGATACGACGGTAATTTTGTGAATTTCGGGGAGTACTACATCGACAATCAGCCCGATTTCGAGACATTCTGGGAGGATTTGACCGGGACATCGGCGGGGATGCCGCCGGTCGATTTTGCGACGCATTCCGTTCTCGGCATCAGCATGGGGGTACAGAAGCGCGGGATGTATTTCACGGATGTGCGGCGCGTACTGCTCGACACATCCGGGCCGTCCCCGGTCTACAAGGCGCGCTACGGTTATATAATTCCTCCCGGCGAATGCTATTCGACATTCCTTCCCACCGTGCCGTACAGCGTATGGCAAATTCCAAAGCCGGATCATCCGCTGATGTTCGACCGTTACGACCAGTACCTGACGTGCTATTAGCCTTGGCCCGGCATCCCGCCGGTGTGGGCTTCCGATTCCATCCGCTCAAAATCAGCCAGCTTGATTATCCGAAAGATATTTCCGACCTTGATGATCTTGAAATCGTCCGGGACAGGTATCAGCGCCCATGCCGTATATATTGGCCGCTCATCGATATTTGTCCGTATGATATTTTCGATTATGGCTTTCCTGTCGGATGTGTACGGGATGGTCATTTTCACATCGGGATTCCCGTCGGCGACATTTTCCCACCACCATGGGGTCTGTATGCGCGGAACGAACACGATATCGACATCATCCCTGAGCCCGGCGAAGAGGACATAGCGGTGGTATATGAGCGAGAACGACGAGGCATCCGACCAGGTGAAGATGATGGCGTTTTTATCGAGCACGGCGAACGCCCGCGAGCCGTAGTCCTTGGCATATATCGAGTCCGAGACATCGATAGCGTTCCTGTAGTCGAGCAAAATCACGGAGGTCTGCCATGCGATCGCGCCGAGGAGCATCGCGGCGAGCAGGATGACCCTCGCTGTTTCAAGTTTCCGCAGGCGTATCGTGCGGCGGACATAGTTTGTCGAGAGGGATATCCCAAGCCCCATCAGGTGCGCCATTGCAAAGAATCCCGGGAGGAAGAACACTTCGCGGTCCATCACCTTGTAGCCTGTCGCATGCACCAGCACCAGCCCGGTCGAGATGAGACAGAACGCGAGGAACGCGCGGGGGATATTCCATCGCCTGATGAACGCGCCGATGATGCCGAAGCATATCATCACCGCGCCGGTCTTGCCGAATTGCGCGCCGAGGTCGAAGAAATTCAACTGTATCCACATCTCTTTCAGCGGACGCCCGAAAAGATATCCCCGGTAGGCCCTCGCTGAAACGAGGTACCAGAAATTAACGAGGGTTTCGGGGTTATGAGTGTCCAGCGGCGGATTCTGCGCCGACCGGATGGGCAAATACAACAGGGGCAGCGCCGATACGATAAAGCCCGCGACAGACCACGCGATTTCTTTCCGCGACGGCCTTGGCACGCAATATGCGAGCAGGATCGCGAATCCCGGTATGAACAGCACGAAACTCAGGTGGTGAAAAAGCCCCGAACCCGCCGCGAGGAAGAGGGCGAACCAAAGCATCGGCCTCGGTTTGGACGACTCCGGCTTCATAAGCAGGATAGCGATGAGGAGGGTGAGGTCGATGAAGAAGAGGTTGAGGATATAGACTTCCGGGATGACGGTCTGCGACCAGTAGAGATAGCTTGTACCGAGAGCGAGGGCGCTGACGGCCGAGGCGATGGAACCGGTGACGGTCCTCGCAATCCGCATCCCGAGCTTGCGTTGCATCAGGCAATGGATAAGCCAGAACAGGTAGAGGTTGGCGAGGCTGGTAAGGATTACGAACAGGTTGAGCTTGAAGGGGGAATTATCATAGTAGACGAGAGCATTGGAGATGAGCCTGAAATTCATCAGCGTGAACAGGTGCCCTATCATGGTGAAGAGCGGATAGCCGGTTGGATGAGGTATGCCGAGGATATGCGCGGCGGTGACCAGGTCGCCCGAATCCTGCGAGTAATGCGCGTCGCTCAAGTCGCTGGGACAAGTGGTCAGGTAGAGGGTGCCCATTATCAGGATGACGATGATGATGGGCAGGCTGAAGTACAATTTTCTTTTAAAAGGCTTCACTTGTAATGACTTTCCTGAAAATACATCCAATTATAATATAAACTCAGCTTCGCAGGCTGAACCCCCCCGTTCAGCCTTGACCTGTGTCAGGCGAAATGTTAAATTTACGAAGCGGGGGGGTTAATCTGGAGGAAGAAACAATGCGCAGGATCCCGTTTTTTATCGTCCCAATCGCGATTCTCATGCTAATTGCCCCCGCGGCATCAGGCGCCGGTAATTACAAGGTGGCCTATGAATCCGAGGTCGCTAAGGATGTGTATAACATATATACCATCGACCTCGCAACGCCGGCGCCGACGCTGGCCTACGAGAATGCGCGTCATCCGTCGCTGACCTCGGAGGGCGCGCTGTTCTTCACGAGATACGAGGAAACCGACTGGGGTAATTACTGGAAAAGCTACTACGTGTCCTACCGCGGCATCGAGGACGTAACGACCAACACCATCTACACCGAACTCGAGCCGACCGTGTCGCGTGACGGCAAGTATGTGGTGTTTTCATCGAACCGCGCCGATACCAAGGAGATAATTTTCGAGCCGCTCTCGGTCAGCGAGCCTACCGTCAGGATAACGCGTAATTCGCTGGACGACGTGGAGCCGACAATCGACGCTTACGGCAAGTATATTTATTACACGTTGATTACGGGGAATGAATCATACATCTACAAGGTCAACTCCGATGGTACGGGGCAGGAAAGGCTAAGCGCCACCGGCACCCACGACAGGCACCCGTCGGTAAGCGGCGACAACTCCTTGCTTGCGTTCTCGAGCGAACGCGACGGCAACTCTGAAATCTACGTGATGGACCTTGGCACGAAGAGCGTAACGAGGCTCACGAACGACAAGGCATGGGACGGCCATCCGAGTATCTCGACCGACGGCAAGTGGATAGTTTTCGCGAGCGACCGGGACGGCAACCGCGAGATATACGCAATCGGTTCCGACGGCTCGGGGCTTTTCCGCATCACGGAGAACGAGATAGCGGATGACTATCCCTCTATCACTTGATTCAACATCAGCGAAAGATTGCATACGGCTAAAACAAACCCCCTTTCCCGGGGGTTTTTAAGTTTCCCCGCGGACGGGTTCCGCGTCGGGGGGATGAAAAAACCGCGGTATCCCGCGGCTTTTGGAGAGCACCATTTGAAAAAGCTAAGGTGTCGCTGAGAATACTGAATCGCTCTTGTCCGATTCGAGGCCGTAGATGTCATAGGCGCTTACCCTGTAGCCATAGACATACTTCGGCAAGATTCCCCAGTCGTCGAACTGCGCCCAGTGGGTCCCTACTGTGTCATAGAGTCCGAATGAAGCGTCAGCCTGCGTGTCGTTTTCGATCTGGGTAATCAGACTGGCGACGTAGGGAGTGATTGAATGGGCCAGGGTCGAGTAGTCCTGGATATTGTGCTTGAGGCTGTAGCGGTAGATTCGGTAGCCCATCAAGTCACTCTCGGCATTGGCGTCCCATTCCACATGAATGCGGGTCGGATAGGGATAAACCCATGCATCGGCCCAGACATTCTGCGGAGTCGCCGGCGCAACGTTATTCGGTGGGATAACGATATCGCCGGGCGTGAGACTCGCGTTACAACTGAACAGTGCCAGACTGCTGAGTGTAACGATTATAACGCCCAAGATCAGATTGCGAATCATGTCTCACTCCTCATACCATGGTTTGAGGTAAAGAATTCTTACCTTTTCAAGATAATCCAACCAGAAGCCGCAAAAAAGCCTCCGATGTAATTATTATCATCGGGCAACCACGGATTTTTCCTTGCCGGGGCGATATGTTCGGATTAAGCCCGCACGGGCTTATGATTCGCGCATAAGTTTGCGGTACGCCTTGAGATATTCCTTCGCGCTGCGCGCCCAGGAGAAATCCTCGGCGAACCCGTTCTCCATAAGCTTCGCCATCACCTTCGGCTTGCCGTAAAACACGATGGCCTTCTTGACCGCTTTCACAAGCGCCGATGTGGAGAATTCGCGGAACTTGATGCCGTTCCCGCGGCCGGTTTTTTCGCTGAAATTGGTGACGGTATCATCCAGCCCACCGGTAGCCCTTACGACGGGGATCGTTCCATATGCAAGGCTGTACATCTGGTTCAGGCCGCACGGCTCGTAGCGGCTCGGCATGAGGAAGAAATCGGATCCCGCCTCTATCTTGTGAGCCAGTTCGGATGAGAATGCAATCTTCACCGCCATCGCTTTCGGATTCTGCTTGGCGAGTACCTTCAGCTTGCTCTCAAGCTCCGGATCCCCGGACCCGAGAATCACGATCTGTATTTTTTTCTTCAGGATGTCACGGGCGGCATCGGCTAAGAGGTCGATCCCCTTCTGCGCGGTCAGGCGCGTGATGACGCCGAACAGCGGTGTATCCGGTTCGACGGGAAGCCCGATCGTCTTCTGGAGATCCGCCTTGCACTTGGCTTTGCCGGAGACGTCACGCGCGCTGAAATTGGCGGCGATGGCTTTATCCGTCTGGGGATTCCATTCGGCGGTGTCGATGCCGTTCAATATCCCCCGGAGCTTGCATGCGTTGGTAGTGAGGACGCCGTTCAGCCCGCAGCCGTATTCCTCGGTCTGGATTTCTTTTGCATAGCGCTTGCTGACGGTGGTGATGAGGTCTGCGAATACTATGCCACCCTTGAGGAAGTTTATCTTCTCGTAATATTCGAGTTTGTCGGACGCGAAGAATTCCCATCCGAGGTTAAGCATGGGCCAGTCCCAATGCCAGAAAAGCCCCTGGTAGCCGAGGTTGTGGATGGTCAGCACCGATTTCGCCCCGGCGAAGAAAGTGTCGTTCGCCATATTCGATTTGAGGAAAACGCATGCGAGGGCCGTTTGCCAGTCATTAGTGTGTATGATGTCGGGCTTGAATCCCATCGCCTTGCTCGCGACGAGGAACGCCTTGGAGAAGAAGATGAAGCGTTCGGCGTTGTCGGGGTAGTCCCCGGCGGCTGTCTGGTAGAGCTCTTCGCGGTCGAAGTATGACTCGTTGGCGATGAACCATCTCTTAGCGGGGAGATTTCCATTGAGCGTGAGAATCCGCCCGGGGCGGGGCTTGTCGCCGATATAGCATCCCACCTGCTTGCCGGAATCGGAGATATCGAATCCGCCCTTTGCGACGGACCTGTAGTAGGGCGAGACACAGACCACTTCGTGACCGGCTTCCGCGAGCCTGTCTGGAAGCGCTCCCGCGACATCGGCCAACCCACCCGTCTTCGAATAGGGAACTACCTCGCTGGTGGCGTAGAGTATTTTCATGTTTTCTTCCTCCTCGTTTGCTAAAGCGCGACCACCGAATTATTTGAATTCGGTCAAATCTACATCCCTGAGATACGCCGCGGCATCCTCGGGCGCGGTATGGTTGATGAAGAAACCGGAGCCCCATTCGAACCCGGCGACTTTCGTCGACTGCGGAATTATCTCGAAATGCCAGTGGTAATATTCGCGCACCATGTCGTCGAAGGGGGACGAGTGCAGCATGAAATTGTATGCGGGCCAGTTGAGGGCAATCATGATGCGCTTGAGTGTGTCCTGGAAGATCCGGGCGAGGTTTTCGGTCTCGCGCTTCTTGATGTCCTCGAAGTGGCTGTCGTGCTCCCTCGGAAGTATCCATGTTTCGAAAGGGAAGCGCGGCGCGAACGGTTCGAGCGCGACGAAGTCGTCGTTGATGCTCACCACGCGGGTGCCGTCGTTAACTTCCTGGCGCACGATATCACAGAAAATGCAGCGTTCCTTGTAGCGGAAATACCTCTTCGCGCCCTCGAGTTCCTCGTAGACCATCTGCGGTACGATGGGTAGCGCGATGAGCTGCGAGTGAGTATGTTCGAGGCTCGCGCCGGCCTCGGAACCGAGGTTCTTGAAGATGAGGATATATTTGAAACGCTTGTCGCGTTTCAGGTCGATCATACGGTCGCGGTATGCCCAGATTACATCCTCGAATCGCACGCTGGGCATGATGGAGAGCCTTCCATAATGGTCGGGGGTTTCGATGATGACTTCGTGCGCGCCGATGCCGTTCATCTTGTCGTAGACCCCTTCACCTGAGCGGTCGAGGTTTCCTTCGATGCGAAGGGCGGGGAATTTGTTCGGTGTGACGCGGAGAGTCCAGCCCGGCTCGTTCGGCTTCGAGCCCGCCGTCCTGTAAGCCAGCACTTCAGGGGGAGTGGCCGATTCATTTCCCGTGCAAAACGGGCAGAATTTCGGTTGTCCCTCTCCCGGCTCGATGCGCACCTTCACCTGCCCGACATTGACGGGCTTCTTCGCGCTCTGTGGGGATATTATCACCCATCGGTTAGTGATCGGGTCTTTACGCAGAACGGGCATTTACACCACTCCGTCTAATATTCATCCGAGTTACGAAGAGCATTCGCGCCATCCTCCGGAGACATGGGATTGATATAGAACCCCGAACCCCATTCGAAACCGGCCAGCTTGGTGAGCGTGGGGACTACCTCGAAATGCCAGTGAAAGTCCTGGTCGATTGTCGAGATGGTCCCAGTCGAGGATACGAACGACGGCCGCGTGTGAAGTATCATATTGAACGGCGGGTCATTGAGGATCTTCTTGATCTTGGCGAGGTAGCGTTTCACTATCACGGCGAGGTCCATCACCTCGTCCTTCGATATGGATGTGTATGCCGATTGATGCTGCTTCGGGAGAATGATGACCTCGAAGGGGGAACGCGATGCATAGGGTATAAACACAAGGAAATTCTTGTTCTCATCGACGATTCGCAACCCGTCGGAAAGTTCCTGCCGTATGATGTCGCAATAGAGGCATCGTTCCTTGAAATCGTAATATGCTTTCGCGCCGCTCATCTCTTCCTTCAGATGCTTCGGCAGGATCGGCAGGGCGATCAACTGCGAGAGGGCGTGTCCATATGAGAATTCCGGGTTGATCCCATGGTTTTTAAATATGAGAACATACTTGACGCGCTGGTCGCGATAGAGGTCGATGATGCGGTCTCGGTAGGCCCAGAGGACCATCTCTACCTGCGCGTCCTCCATCTCGGGGATAAACTCGTCGTGGCGGGGCGATTCGATGACTATCTCATACGCGCCGATGCCGTTCATTTCATCGAACATGCCGACCGCTCGGCGGCCCATATCCCCCTCGACCTCGAGCACGGGATGGTCGTGCGGCACGACCCTCACCGACCAGCCGGGCTGATTCCGCTCGGTCCCCTTCATCCTGTATGACAATATTTCCGGGCGGGTGGAATTTTCCCTGCCCTCATCATACGGGCAGTCTTTGGCAAGGGCATCCGGTCGCGGATGCGCCACCACGGCGAGGTCGCCGGGACGTTTCGAACGTTCAGTGGAAATAATCACCCAGCGTCCGCTGATGGGATCTTTTCTCAGTTCAGGCATTTACCGCATTTCCCTTCCTGCACGGCGCGAAACATGTTTATACCACCGGGATGCACTCATAACAAGCCGATAAATGGGAAGTCATCCCGGGACATGCGTTCAACCTCGGCCTTCTCCTCGTAGCCAATCGGGTTTCCCGCCTTAACGCTTTCATATATATCGAGGATGCGCGCGACATTGGATGCATGCTCCGTAAATCGCTTTAGCGCGTAATCCTTGACATGGCCGGTAGTGATGAGGAACGGCCAATCGGAGGATTCCGCGAGCAGGTGCTGGCGTCGCGCAACGCCGGACAAAAGATCGAGTTCGCGATTGGCACCCGGAACATGCCCCCCGAGAACGGCTTCGAGTCTCTCGGAAAGTGGATAAAGAATCCGCCACAACCATCCGGTTTCAGGATTCAGCCAGACATCATCGCCGCCGCCGTCTCCCCAGCTTCCGGACGGCAGGGCGATGCATTGCGTCGGCGGATTCGCCGCGAGATCTTCGGAAAGAGTGACCGCCTTCAACTCGGTATCGGCTCCGAGCAGCCTGTAGCATTCCTTGAACCATTCGAGCCCCTCGTGCCACCAGTGACCGAAAAGCTCCGCGTCGTACGGCGCGCAGACTATGCCCCCTTCGCGCAAGGCCCACTTTACGAGCCCCACGAAATGCCAGGCCTGCTGCGACGCCTGCTGGACTCGTCGAGCCCGGTGGGTTCGATCG
>CAZSPL010000045.1:0-20510 GCA_964608735.1 uncultured Planctomycetota bacterium
AAGCGAGCGGCCAAAGACACGGGTAAGCTCGAAGACTCGCGTACCCGTGGCACCATGAGTCGTGTGGCTGTGGTGGAACCGCGCGGGTTTTACTCCACCACTACATCCAGCCAATTGAACGCCTGCACGTAGCCGTCGAAACCTATCATCTCGAACCGTAGACGGTATTTCCCCCCTTCATTCGGCGCCGGGATTTCCAACGGTGCCATCGGGAAAATCCCCTTGCTCTCCATAGGCATGTAATTGACCCGGCCCTCCACCCCGGTCTCATCCCAGCGCCAGTAAAACGCGCCGCCCCTGTCGCCGAGGGGCTTGAAATTCGCCGCGCGTATCGGAACCGTCAATATCGACCCGCGCTTTGCCTTCACGGGCGGAACATCGGAGTGAAGCAATAAATCGATTATGAGGAAATCATCGGTCAGCAGCGGCTTGATATCATCGGAATACAAATCGTATGGAATGACGAATCCGTCGAACCTCGAAAGCCCGCGCATGATATTAATCAGCCTGTATGCGTCCACTTCCGGTGACGGGCATCCCGCGTCGTGAAGCCCGAGATACGCGAGGCATACGGGATACTTCATCTCCGGCCAAAAGTAATCCCCCACGCCCATTTCTTCGAGCACAAGGGAGTCGAGATATTTCTCGAAATCTCCCGCGCATCCGGGAAGTATCGTCGCGCTCCAGTTTCTATCGGCAATCCCGGTGTCGAATTCAACCGATGTGTGAAGCTCCTCGGAATTTCCACCTGCAATAAGGCTCATTTCATCATCGGTAAGCGATGCCTGCCCCATCCACGACGGCATC
This sequence comes from uncultured Planctomycetota bacterium, assembly GCA_964608735.1. Classification (GTDB taxonomy): domain Bacteria; phylum JAJVIF01; class JAJVIF01; order JAPKYR01; family CAZSPL01; genus CAZSPL01. Next base: position 808 of record CAZSPL010000045.1, read on the forward strand.
TGGTAAACGAGCCCCGGCTGCTCTTCGCTCTCACTATCGCCCGATAAATCGATCCAGCTCACCAGCATCCCCGCTTCGGCGGCGGCTTCGACATCGGATGCCCCGAGCGGCGAATCACCGACATACATGTTGAATCCTATCTCCTTCAGATGGGTGAATGCCGCGCTTATCTCGCCTGACGAAAGGAACGCCCTTCCGGGATCGAACACCCCGCGTATGTAAATCGACTGCCCGTCCATCCGGAAATACCGCGCATCCCTGTCCATCCGGTAATAGCCGTACTTCGTTTTGTGCGTGAGCTGATGCTTCCCCACTTCGTAAATCAACACGATGTCATACATCCGCGGTTTGTCCGGACTCCATGCAATCCGCTTGGAAAGCGGCATCGAGATATTGAACGCGTTCACCTTTTCCGGAAGCTCGACCATGAGCGCGACCGTCTCGCTGTCGGGATGCACCACGCGGCAGTACAATTTTCCTTCAGGGATAATATCGGCCGGGGCGAGGTTGTCGGGATAAACCGAGTTCGCGAGTTCGACTTTGAGCATGAGTCGTCCCACATCGAATGCCGCCATCCCGGTGCTCTCTTCGCCTTCCCAGTAAACCGTGTATTTCGGGAATGCGGCCAGGCCCATCTCCACCGGCGATGCGTTCTCCCAGTTCTTGTCGGCTTCAGGCATCGGGCCGTCATACGGAAGGAACTCCGCATCGCGCGCTACGACCGGCTGTGGCTCGTCAGTATAAAGCTCCTTCGGCCCGCCGCATGATGCGACCGCCGTCACGCAGCACAGAACGAAGATATATCCGATTGTCTTCCAGTTCATCATTTCCCTCACTCCGGCTTGAAATCCTGCTCCCCCGGCCATGTGCCGATGGGGTAAATCCTCAGGCGAAGTATCCTCTCGCTCCCGGACGCGAAATATACCACATCGTCGCTTCCCCTCACCGGCGCAATCCATCCCGGAGCGTCATACAGCCTCGCCTGTCCGAAATCGCCGCCGCCCGATAGATCGAGCAAAGCCACGCCGGTATTCTGGGGCGTCGAATAATGCACGTATATCCTGTCCGGGTTGTCACCGAACGCGATATCCCTCACCACCCATCCGCGCCCGCGCAGGTTGTATTGAAATTCCATCGTTTCCGCGTCGAACACCGCCGACGGCGTTCCCCTCTTCGGGTTGAACCAGTACAACAGCCCGGTGACCGGGTTAAGCCGCAACTCCGGGCCAACCTCGGGAAAATCGACCGCCTTGTCCAGCAGCAGCACGGGGAATTCACCATCGCGGTTGACGATGTAACGCTGCAGCGTCGCCACCGGTTTACCTTCATACTTGATGGAGAACTCCACGCGCGTATTCAAATACATCGCGTCCCCGCCAGGATCCATGACAATCCTGCCGCATCGCGGTCCCGCGCGGAATTCATCGAGCCGCTCCCCCGACGGTATCCCGATTTGCGTAAGTTTCCCCGACTCCCTGTCCACCGCGACGACGTACTCCCCGAGCGGGTCGATGGCGTATGCATAAATTCCCGCCGGTTTGTCGAGAACCCCGAGGCTGACTGATTCATATTCGCCCCCCTCGGTGATGAGAAATACCGCATCTTCGGTGATGACCGCGAGACGCCCGTCCGATGTCGCTCCGGCGGGGATGACATCGCCGAATGGAAGCGTGAATTCATCGGCGGTGAACGCATCGGGGTCGACGATATAAAGCCGCCCGTCATCCGCGAAGCAGGCATATGCGGGCTTGCCGTTGCGCATGAACTCGACCGGACGCTGAAGCACCGGCTCTTCGATACCCGGCATCGCTTCCATGGGAAGCATCACGTTGTCCGGGCGGGTGCGAAGTCCCGTGACCGGGAGAAAAACCCGTTCGTTCTCCCACGGGATATCCCCGGCCCAGTAGTAATTCCCGAACATGGCTTTCTCGTATGACAGCGCGAGGTTTCGCTTCGTCAATCGCTCGTTGAGAATTATCGCGTCATATTCGCGCGCGTTTATCTTGTCATAGAATGTTTGCGGCTGCTTGCCTCCCGCCTTTAGATGCTCCATCGCGGGCGACGCGGTTATCCCCGGCGCCTTCCCGGCAAGCCATGCGTAATAATTGTGCACCGGGAGATACACTTCGCCGGGGAACGACTTTATGTATGCCAGCAGGTTATCCCCGGCGGCGCGGTCTTCGCGCGTGGGGATTATCGGGTAGTCCGTGCGTCGCGGAAACTGCCGCGCGATGGGGATGAAGAACACCAGAATGAGTTGCGCGAGCAGGAAGTTATATACGATAAGCCGCCACATCACCCACTGACGCCGCTTCATCGCATCGGACGCCGAGCCGATGAGCCGCTCGAAATAGCCGGGAAGGTGGTAGATGAAGAACCCGAACATTATCGAACACCATAAAAAGAACGGAAGCAGGTTGTTCTCATAGCCCCCCGGCTGCGAACGCGGCAGCGCGCTGGCGAGAAGCGCGGCGGGAAGTGTCCACTCCCATATGTTCAACGGCGTGCGTTTGCCCGCCACGGAATTCCTGATGAAGACCCATAGGATGCTTCCCGCGAAAAGTATCGGCACCTTCCCGACGATGTCCTCGATGATAAACACGTGCCAGAACGTCCACATGTGAAACTGCCGGTGCTGCGGGACATCATAAACGTAATGCTTGAACCATCCGTCCGTCTCGGCATTGGCGAAAGCTGAAATCGCCAGCGTCGCACCGAGAACCCCGAGGAAATACAGGCATGCGGCGCGCTTGTCCCTCGCGTAGATGTACGGGAATATAAACACGAAAAATACGATCCCCACCTGCTTGGTGAATACCGAGGCGATGAGGAAAACCGCGCTCGGGACAAGCCCCCATTTCTTCCCGGGGAAATCCTTCAGGAAATACACCGTCCCCACCAGCATCGCGCAGAGGAACATGTCGATGCGGCATATGTCATACCACGCGCCGGTTATGTAATACAGCGAGAGATACATGCCGAACGCGAACAATCCCGCGATGCGGCTTCCCGTCGATTGATAAAGCGCGCGCCATATCAGAAGGCCGATGAATAAGAGCGACGCGAGCGAGAGCATGCGCCCGGCGATGATGCCCCGCCCGAATATCCACGTGAACGGCACAACCGCATAATAGTAGAGAGGCGTGTAGGGATGCGGGATGAAATCCTCATCCGGGTCGACATAGATGCGCTGCCCGTCGATTATCCGCTGCGTATGGAGATATGTGCTCCCCTCGAAATATTCGAGCTCGTAAGGGTAGCCGACGCGTCCGCCGACCGACCACGCGAACGCGGCTACGTAATAGATGAACAACAGGGCTATCAGCGCCCGTACTATTGCTGTTGCGATTCTCAATGAGGCCTTCGGCGCTTAATGGTGGGAAAAGTATAGCACAGGGGATGCCCCCTACATCGGTGCGGGCGGGATAAGGAAGAACAAGGCCAGGACGATGCCGAGGAGTATCGCCGCGCTGGTAATTACCGCCGCAGTCAGCCAGAAACGCCGCCTGTGGATGCGACGCAGCTCCTGCTTCTCTTCACTGTGAAGCCGCGTTAGGAGTTCCTTCGTCTCGCGGCTTTCCTCGTCCAGTAGCAGCGCCCGCTCGAGGTAGTACCTGCCGTTCTCGTAGTCGCGAAGCTTGATGCATACTTTCCCGAGAAGCTGGAAATTCGCCGGCAGGTGCGGCGCGAGCTTGATTGCCTTCGTGAGATGCTCCCGCGCTTCTTCGATGTAGCCGTCGCGTATCCGGCTCAGCGCGAAGTTGTAATGCTCCTGGCTTTCGAGCTTCCTGCAAAGCTCCTTCTGCCATTCCGGGAGCACGGCATTTATTTCAGCCTGCAGTGATTTTTCGACATCGACCTCTTCGAGGATGCCGTTCGCCATGGCGATGGCCTTCACGAAATCCTTTTCGAGGAAGCATAATTGCGAGCGGAGGAATGTCGCCTTCCATGACTTCGCGTGGCTTACCCGGTCGAGCTGCATCAGCCCTTCTTCGGCGACTTCGAGGTCCCCCTGCCTGAGCGCCCGTTCGATTCCGTGGATGATTTCCTCGCTGAGGCTGATGGCTTCGCGCGCCGCCTCGATATCCGCCCCGCAATGCGGGCAGCGCGCGATGCGCGGGCTGGTCAGAACTTTGGAGCAGATGGGGCAGAATGCGTCTTCACCCCGCGTTCCTTCGAGTCGCGAAAGCGCTGCCGCCTCGTCGAGCTGCGGTGCCTCATCGACGGGCAGTTCCTCAAGTTCCGCTTTATCTAATCCTTCGTCTTGCAAACAGATTCCTGTCCTGTAATAGGCGCGTACACATTTTCGCATTTATGAGCTTGCTTCGCAAGCGGGGATGCATGTCTTGACCCGGGTGTCACGCCCAGTCCGAGTCTGCGAGGATGGGCGTGCTTCGATAGCACGTCCTGGATTCCGCGCAACCGCCCCGCCCCCTGTCGTAAAAGCCGGGTAGCGCGTATCTATTCGCACTCTTGTGCGGCGGCGGAGCCGTGATGCGCTCTCTGGGGCCCGGGCGGATTTCCGCGTCGAACATTCGGGCATATCGCAGTAAATTGCCGCTCAAATCCGCCCTACCCAAATATGTATGCCTTTCCGACAGCCCGAGACCTGACGGAAAATTTTTATTGAAGCAACTCCCGGCATATCAATATATAATGAATACCGACTCGATAGGATGTGTTAACCATGACAATAGTCGTCAAACTCGGCGGTACATCGGTCGGCAGCGGGAGCAAAATAAAATCCGCCGCCCGGGACATCGCCGCGATGAGCGCAAACAGCCTCGTCGCCGTCGTCGTCTCCGCCATGTCCGGTGTATCCGATTCGCTCATACGCGCCGCCGAATCCGGATTCAGGTCCGAACGCCAGATAGATGCCTTCGTCAAGGAGTTGAAGGATAAACATATCACCGCGTGCGAAGCGGCGGTTGCGAAATCGCGCGACGATGTTTTAAAGACGCTCAGGTCGCGCATCGCCGAGCTGAAGCAGACACTCATCGCCATTCAAAAAACGGGACTCGAAACGCACGAGAAGTACCGCATCATCGCCTACGGCGAAAAACTCTCCGCGCCGATCCTGTCCGCAGCCATCGCCGACCATGCGCCGTCAACATGCCACTACGGCGATAACGGGCTGATAATAACCGACTCCTATTTCAAGAGCGCGAAGCCTTTGATGCTCGAGACTGTGGCCGCCATCCGCGCCATGATCTTCCCCGAGCTGAACGGCGGGATGATTCCCGTACTGACCGGTTTCATGGGATGCACGCGCGACGGGCGCACCACCACCCTCGGCAGGGGCAGTTCCGACTACATCGCGTCCATACTCGGCTCGGCCCTCGACGCGGATGAAATTCAGATATGGACCGATGTGAGCGGGATCCTCACCGCGGACCCGAATATAATCGAGAATCCCGTGTTGATCGATGAAATCTCCTACAACGAAGCCGCCGAGATGGCATACTTCGGCGCGAAGGTGCTCCATCCAAAGACCATCGCCCCGGCGGTCCTGAAAAAAATACCGATACGCATCGTCGACTCCGCCAATCCCGAAAAACCGGGCACGCTTATTTCCGACTCCGTGAAGCGCACCGGCGGAAAGCCCACCGCGATTACGGCGAAGCGCGAAATCATTCTCATCGACCTGCATTCGACCGACATGCTCGATGCCCACGGCTTCCTTTCGAGCATATTCGATGTATTCAGCCAGTTCGGCATAAGCGTCGACATGGTCTCGACCACCGAGGTCTCAGTCTCGCTCACCATCGACAAACTCCACGAGGACCGCCTCGAACCGGTCGTGGAAGAACTCGGCAAAATCGCGCGGATAAAAGTCATCTACGATAAGGTCCTGATATGTGTTATCGGCGAGGGGATGAAATCGTCGCCGGGACTCATAGGCCGCATATTCTCAAGCATGGGTGCGAACGGCATCAATGTGAATTGCATTTCGATGGGCGCCCTCGAAATGAACCTGAGTTTCGTGATAAATGCCGTCGATGCCGATAACGCAATCCGCATACTCCACGAAGAATTTTTCGAAAAAAAATAGGGACGAAAAAAGTAGGGACAGTCCCGAACGGTGCTTTTTTAAGCGGATATCCTGTTGTCCGGAAGGCGCCCTGGGTAGGAGCCAATTTATCCAGCGGGTAGCAAGAGTGCTCAAGCTCAGAAGAATCATGTATTAAGCAAGTGCTGTGGAAGGCTCCAACCCAGGGCTACCAGAAATCCTGTTTTTCTATAAGAAAAACCAGAGAGACGGGTGGCACCCCTTTACCGCGCTTGCTGCATGCATTCGAGGTTTCATCGAAGGACATTGCGCGGGAAAGGGGTGGTACGGGATATACGAGCAGCGCCACCCCTTTCCCGCGCAATAGGCTTTGTTGATGAGTCGAGAGCATACTGTAAGCGCGGTAAAGGTGTGCCACCCGGATCTGTGATGAGTCGAGTGAATGCTGTGAGTATGCAAAGAGGGATAGGGATATAATTCGGCACAGGCAATGAAACGACGCCTTAAAAAAGCAGTATTCGGGACAGTCACCTGTTTCGCTCATGGCACCTGCAGTTCTATTATATGTTCATGCGAAGCAGGTGACCATCCCTTCTTTTCTACTCTTTTTGCCCCCGCATGGCATCCTCGTATGTCCTTCGCTCCCTGATGATCCTCGGGACACCATTCTCTATAAGCACTTCCGCCGGGAGCGTTCGCATGTTGTATTCCGACGCCATCGAAAAACCGTAAGCCCCGGCGTCGATTATCGCGAGGATATCCCCCTCTTCCGGAACCGGTATCTTCCTCGGCTCGTTTATATTGTGGAATACATCGCCCGTCTCACACAAGTTACCGGCGATCATATATTCCCTCTGTGGTTTCCTGTCCGCCTTGTTGCAGATAACCATCTGGTGGATGGCGTTATACATTGCGGGCCTCACGAGAGTGTTGAAACCCGCGTCCACGCCCACAAGCGGCACGCCCTTCTCCTCGACGGTATTTATTTCGGTGAGGAGAACACCCGCATCGCCCACGATGTAACGTCCCGGCTCTATCGCAATCGCTTTGAAATCGAGCCCCGATTCCTTCACATCGGAACAAATGCCGCCCGCGTATTTATCCAGCGGGAACACGAGGTCGGTGGTGAAATATGGGATACCCATCCCGCCGCCGAAATCGACGAATTCAAGCTCCTTCCCGATGGCCACGGTTGCGTCGCGCGCGACCGCAAGCGTTTTCTCCACTGTTGTGAGGAATATGTCCACTTCCTCGTCGAGCCAACCGGAGCCGATGTGCTGATGAAGTCCCACCGGTTCGAGCCCGATGCTCACCGCCTCGCGGAATGCATCGACGATTTTCTCCTCCGGGATACCGAACTTGACGAGCTTCCCGGCGGTTATGACATGCTCGTGATGCCCCACTCCTTCGCCCGGATTCCACCGTATGGAAATCCTGAACTTCCCCATCTTCGCGAGCCTGCGCATCTGCGAGAATGAATCGATGTTTATCATCACGCCGAGCTCGACAAGCGATTCGAGATCCCGGTTGCTCACCGATGTCCCCGTGAACATGATTTTCGATTTATCGAACCCCGCATCGATGGCGGCTTTCGCTTCGAACGGTGAAACGACATCGGCATACGCCCCTTCCGATGAGAGCAATTTCAGTATCGCGAGCGCGGTGTTGGCCTTTACCGCGTAATAAATGCGCACTTCCCGGTCGGCATGTTTCAGCATGGCATCCCTGATGCCGCGGAAGTTTTCAAGGATCCTGTCGGCGTTGTAGACATACAGCGGGGTGCCGTATTCCCGCGCGAGCCTCAGCGTGCCGACTCCCCCTATGTGGAGCTCCCCGTTCCTCTCGTCGAGATTATTCGCGATTTTCCAGGTCAATACCGTTTTCTCTTCCTTTCTAAGAAATGCGGATGCGCAACAAAGTTCGAGGCGGAGAAAACAGTACGCCGCCCGGGTTATTGTACCAAGCTGTGTTAAGGCATGCATGTGCCGCGGCTATCGTCCGCATAAACAAAAGCAGCCCCGCGAAACGTGATTCGCGGGGCTGCGTCGGAGGTTTATCTACAGCTTACTCATTCTCCACAGCCGGGTGCCACGCCCAGTCCGGTTTTTCGAGGATGGGCGTGGCTTGGCGGTTTATTCAATCTTCAACGCGATGACATCCGTATCCGTCGTGCCGTCCCGGTTTACATACAGGATATCCAGGACCACCGAATTCTCGCTCTTCACCGCGTCGAACGCCTTAACGAAATCTTCCACCGACAACACTTGCGTCCCGTCGACATGCGTGATGATAACTCCCGCGGTGAGCCCCTTCTTCGCGGCGTGCGATTGCGGGTTCACCTGCGTGATGATAACCCCGTCGACGTCGTCGGGCGCGTTGATGAGCTTCCTGACTTCGTCGTCGATATCCTTGATTGTCAACCCGAGCTCGTAAACAGTCAGCACGTTCTCCCCGCCCTTGATTATCGGCGCGTCAGAACGCTTGCCCGGGATGATAGTGGCTGTCATTTCCTTGCCGCCGCGTATGAACTTCACGTCGATGGGCTCACCGATTTCCTTCGATGCGACCACCCTCGTGAGGTGCGACGCGCTCTCCATCAGCTCGCCGTCTATCGCGATGAGAAAATCATCCACCTGTATCCCCGCCTGGTCGGCCGGGTCCCCCTTGCTAACGCTCTTCACGAGCGCGCCCTCGGTTGATGCCAGGCCGAGTTCCTTGGCTTTTTCGGGGGTGACATCCTCGATGGTGACCCCGATCCATCCCCGGCGTATCTCGCCGTATTCGATGAAGTCGTCATAGACTTTCTTTGCGAAGTTTATCGGCACCGCGAAACCGATGCCCGATCCCTGCGCCGAGATCGCCGTGTTGATTCCCACCACGCGGCCGTAGATGTCCACGAGCGGGCCGCCCGAGTTGCCGAAATTTATCGCCGCGTCGGTCTGGAGGAAATTCTCATATGTCGCGCCGGTTATTTTCTCGCGGTTCTTGGCGCTTATCACGCCCACCGTGACCGTATGGTCGAGATAGCCGAACGGGTTGCCGATGGCCATCACCCAGTCGCCGGTCATTATCTCGTCGCTGTCCCCCATCGTAACGTACGGGAACGGCTTCTCCCCGGTTATCTTCAACACCGCGACGTCGGTCGCCGGGTCGGCCACCGCGATTTCAGCCTTGTACTCATCCTTGCCGTTAAGCACGACCTTTATCTCGTCCGCCTCGGATATGACATGGTTGTTCGTGAGAATATAACCCTCCGGGCTTACCACGAATCCCGAGCCGGATGACGGCATGTCGTATTCCTGCTGTTGCTGTGGCTGTTGAGGCTGCTGCGGCTGCATATTCGGGCCGAAGAAAAACTCGAACGGGTCCATACCGAAAGGCTGCTGCATCCCCCCGGTAGTGCCCTTCACCCGCGTGATGACCTCTACCGAGCATACCGCCGGACTTACCGCCGCCACTATCTGCCGGAACGAGTCCTGCGTCGATGTCAGGAACTTGTTCGGCTCTATCGGCGAATTGTCAACGACCGTCGAAGCCCCCTGCACGAGGGCAACCTTGTTGAATGACGCGGTAAGCGCCACCCCAACGGCGAAAAACGCAACCGCTACCACGATGAATACCACGATGAAACTGATCTTTTCCCTTCTGTTCATTTTCTACCACCGTCCTCATATAGATCTGCTCGCCCGCCGCGAGCATGCAATTTTATCTCGCGACAGCTTCGCCTTAAAATATTGTATCGCTATCGAAACCGACAAGGAAACCCGTTCGCGGGTTCAACTGCAACAATCCTGTAAAAAAAGGCGGCATCGAAGCCGCCCGCAATTCTATTACCGCTCCCTTTATTATCCCGTTATATCTGCGTCGCTTAGCAGCATCAGGAGCCTGTCCGAGTATGTATCTATCTTTTCCTGCAGGTTGAACTCCACCGCTTCCTCGAGTACCGAGATGCAGTCCTTTATCTGCGCCTTGAGCTCGTCTGTAATCTCCCCGCCCTTTTCGTCGAGGAAAGCCTTGGCGTCGCCGATATAAAATTCCGCCTCCACCTGCGACGGCGTCTTCTCGCCGCCTCCGCCTCCGCCTCCCGACGGGGCGTGGTCCTCGGCGCCCGTGAACGGCGCGGCTTCCTGCGACCGGTGCGGCTCCGGCGTGGCGAGCGTCCCCGCGAGGTTCATGACCGTGTCGCGCGCCGTTTCCTTCTCATCCTGTGACAGGCGCTCCTTGGTCTGCTTGATGATGATATTCCTCTTCGCGCCGGTCTCGCGGTCGCGGGCCGTTACGTTGACTATGCCGTTTACATCGTAGTCGAATGTGACCTCCACCACGCTCTCGCCCTTCGGTTTCGGCGAGATGCCGGTCAATACGAATTCGCCGAGCGATGTGTTGCGCGAAGCCTTCTTGTGGTTCCCCTGCAAAACGTGGATATTCGCTTCCGTCTGGTAATCCGTCACCGTCACATAGCGCCGTTTCTGCGAGCACGGGATCGGAGTGTTCGCGTAGATGATCGGGCTGAAACGGTCGCCGACTATCTCGATGCCGAGGGTGTACGGCGCCACGTCGACAACCACCAGGTCGTCGAGCTCGCCCTTCTTCACGCCCGCCTGTATCGCCGCGCCCATCGCGACGCACTCCTCGGGATGGATATCCGCGAGCGGTTCCTGGTTCAGCAATTCGCTCGTGAACCGGCGAACCATCGGCATGCGCGTCGTGCCGCCGACGAGGATGACAGCGTCGATCTCTTCCGGCTTCAGCCCCGCGCCTTCGAGCGCCTCAAGAAGCGGCTCACGCGTCGCTTCCACGAGATGGTTCGTCATCTTCTCGAAATCGGCGCGCGTCAATGTCAGGTCGAGATGCTTCGGGTCGTCGCCGGAGGAATATATGAACGGTATGTTGATATTCGTTTCGAGCAGCGTCGAAAGGTCGACCTTCGACTTCTCGGATGCTTCTATGATGCGCTGGGCGATGCTCAGCTTCATCTTCTTGTCGTCTATCGCGCGAAGGTCGATACCTTCGCTCTTCTTGAATTCCTCGTAGAGGAATTCCGATACAACCGAGTCGAAATCGTCGCCGCCGAGCTTGTTGTTGCCCGCGGTCGCGAGAACCTTGAACGCCCCCTCGACCATCTTGATGATCGAGACGTCGAACGTGCCGCCGCCGAAGTCGTATATCAGGATGGTCTTGGACTCGTCCTGGTGCTGGAATCCGTATGCCAGCGCCGCCGCGGTCGGCTCGTTGATGATGCGCTCGACCTTGAACCCGGCTATCTCGCCCGCGTCCTTGCTCGCCTGGCGTTGCGCGTCGGTGAAGTATGCCGGTACAGTGATGACCGCCTCGTTCACAGGCTGGCCGAAATACGCTTCCGCTTCCCTCTTCAGCTTCGCTAAAATAAGCGCGCTGATTTCCTGCGGCGTGTATTCCTTGCCGCCAAGCTCCACTTTCTGGTTGGTGCCCATCAGCCTCTTGATGGAACTCACCGTACGGTCCGGATGCGCGACCGCCTGGTTCTTGGCTGCTTCCCCGACGAGTAATTCACCGGTCTCGCTGATTCCAACCACCGATGGCGTTATCGTCTTGCCCCGTTCGTTCAGAATTAAAAACGGCTGGCCGTCCTTGATGGCCGCGACAAGACTGGTGGTGGTACCCAGGTCGATTCCTACGATCATCTTGGTTCTCCTTTTCCGTAACCCGTGCGACAGCGGCTACGGACTACCCGCTAAAGCAATATACAAATCCGTTCGCGGCGCCGGCTATTCGGCGCTGCGTTTCGATATCATTACCTCGGGCGTCCGCAAAAGGCGGTTGCCCATCATGAATCCGCGCTTCTCCACCGCTATTATCGTGCCCTGCGGCTTCGTGTCGTCTATCTCAAACCCAAGCACCGTATGATACTTGGGATTGAACACTCCCTCAACAGGTATCTCCTTCACGTTGAACTCCCTCAGCACGAGGAGCAGTCCATTGTAGATGGCGCGGATACCCTCGAGCCACGCGATAAGCTTATTGTCTATCTGCACCTGCTTCAACTGCCTGAAAAACCGGTCGAACGCATCCACCGTCGGGAAAAGTTTGCTGACAAGCTTTTCCTTCACGTCGAATTCAAGGTCGTCACGAAGGTCCACTATCTCGGGCTTGAGGCTTCTCATGTCCCTGATGAGGACCTCGAGATACTGCTGTATCTTCCCGGTATCAACCGAAGGCGTGACATATTCCGACTCGCGCGACTGTCCCGCCTTCAATTGCTTTACTGACTTAACAATCTCAAGACGTATTTTCGATAATTCTTTGTAAATGTCAACCAAGTCGACCCCTTCCGCGATGCGCCCCGGCTGCCTGCCCGCGAGCACGTCCTCGTAGATAGGGATATCGATCGGCTTTTCATCGAACCGTATCTCTGAATACATAAAATCCCCCCCGCGGGACGAAAGGGTAAGACAGCCCCTCCCGTACAGGCCAAATGGCCCCGCCGGGGATATGAACAACTAAGTATATCACGCCGGATAAACCTTTTCAATGTAAAGAAAAGGCCGCGTAGAGGCGACATGATAATGTCCCCCTTGCTGCAATTGGAAATGCACTCATATTGTCGCGGTAACGTGCTTGCGCTTCGGCTACGCCACAAGCTCGCCGACGAAAGTATCTAATTCACACGAGGCCCAGCAGGCTTTTGCCAGGTCGTGCCCTGAGCCCTTCCATGTAAAATTGACGACTTTAACACCCTTGTCTTGGAGCCGTTCGACCGCCGGTTTCATATCCTTGTCGCTCGTGACAAGAATTGCGATATCATATGCGTGTTCCCAGGCCAGGGAGAACATATCAGTAATAATAGCTCCGTCGATTCCCTTTTCCGGCGCGCTCTTGATTTCCACGCTGCAATGAGGGCAGAACTCAATCATACCGCCACAGGCCCTGCAATGGATTGTCTTGGTTTTGGGCGTTCGTTCCTTGATATTCACTCGAACTCCGGGGAATTTGCCCACGGTATCTTCCAGCCAGCCTCTGAGCGACCGGTCCTTTCCAACGGTGGGGTTGTATGATGCATATATCGTCGTACCATCGAGCTGTAGCTCTGAATGAACTCCCCCGCTGATTAACGTGGCTTTCGCCTTTTCGAGCAATATTTTGGGCAGCTTGGAGTAATCGCATTTGCCCTTTGCCCTGTTGTTCCAATTCAATTGGAAATTCCAGAAGTCTATGAATACTCTTGCCCTGTCCGCCAAAGCATCACCTCAAATAATGACGGGGAGCCGTTAAGCTCCCCGGGATTATCTTGCAGGCGTATTCGCCTGGGAATATATTGCTCGGACTCATGCCCGAGGGATTGTAATCCTACTACTAATATCAGACGGAATCAATTGTTTTTGGTTCAAGACGGGCAGGACAAAAACCCGCGGCCGACACAAGTATAGCACATTATCTCTTGTCTAATGCTCGACTCGTAGCTTACAGGGTTCATGATACCATATATATCATCCTATAGCAACTCCACCCCTCTCTGAATTTGCACGGCAACATTTGACCTTCTGCAATTCCAACACTGACAGCCGTTAATATTTCTTAAAGGCGGGCTAAACCGCATCTAAAAAAGATGAATGCTTTTCGGTATTAGAATTTTCTGAAATGGAGCGTACACATGAAAGCTTACAAAATGCTGCTATGCCTCACGATTGCCGTGCTCCTGCTCGCGGGATGCTCATCATCCACCGCTGACCCGACCTCCCCGGCGAAGGATATCCCCGCCGCCCAGGCCGCGTCCGCCGGCAAAACACTATGCACGGGGCTCTGGCAATTCGCCGTCGACCTGCAGGCGGAAAAAATCGATATCACCAAGCTTCGTGGCTGTGACCAGGCACTCAACGTGCTCGGGTTCCTCGAACCCCCGCCCTTCACCAAGCTGGATATCGCCAACCTCGATGTCGACTTCGACAATTCCCTCATCTCCGTCGATGTACTTTTCACCCATCCGCTGCAGACACCCGAAAACACCTTCGAGGGCTTCGATGTACGCGGCATCGTCATCGGGCCTAAGCTCCTCAACCCCGATGGCGCCACCGTGGTGATGAGCCCCGAGTTCTTCTCGGGGGTGCCCTTCGGCTACCAGGACGGCCTCCTTGGCGCGCCCGATTCTTACGGCGATTACACCGGCATCTTCGGCTATAAATATTTCGCGGACGGCCTCGGCCCCGACGACGACCTCGGTGATTTCTTTGCCATCCCGGGCAACCTCGATGCCAGGGGAATCTTCACCGAAGGCTCCACGAACGAGCGCCACTACGACTTGAGCTGGGAGGGACTCGAACCGCCGCTGAATTTCATCGTGTTCAATTACGCCGTATACGCCAACTACGACTGGCCCGTCGGCGACCCCCCCTACGCTCCTGAAGATTTCAGTATCACCTCCGCCAATTCCGCCGAGCCGTTCTGCGGCATCGTGACCGAAGTCGCCAACTCCCTCTGGTACTCCGAGGGCGCGGGCGGCGGAAGCATCAGCCTCGATGTCGAGATCTTCGACTGGCAGGGGCTCGAAAGCACCGAAGTCACGATATTCTCCGATTCCATGATTGAAACCCCCTATGATTCAGTATCACCCGGCTCGACCTCATTAAGCCAGGTTTATCATTTCGTGGATATCGGCGCGTCCCCCACATCGGCGGCGGACATAGCGTTCTACGTCAAGGCCGCCGACCCCGAGACTTACGGCTCCGCGTGGTTCCTCGACCTGCTGCCCGAGAGCAATCCTGAATATGATGAACACATCGCCAACTATTTCCTCCACTGGACAGGTGTACAGGAATGCCCGCAACCGACCGTCGATTCCATCAACCCCAACATCGGCGGCCCGGGAATGAATCTCACCGATGTCATCGTCACAGGAAGCAACTTCATCGACGGGACATCACTCGCGGTTACGTTGAAAATGGCGGGTGAAACAGATATCGAGGCCGAGAACGAAACCTGGGACAGCAGCACTCAAATAACCTGCGATATAGACATACCTATGGGAACCGAGGGCGGCTCCTGGGATGTTGAAGTGACAAACGGATGCGGCACCAACGCTACCGGCATCGGCCTGTTCGGAATCATAAGCTGCGGCTCCATCAGCGCCCCGCCATCGCACTACAGCGTCATCACCAGCGGCGACAGCGTACTCGGCTATGTCGCGGGAATGGCCGCCACACAGACCGGAACGCCCTTTGCCATCGGCATTCAACGATATGCAACGAACGACTATCCGAATTCAAGTAATAACCGCTATCTCGCTGCTATGCCGGTCAGCGCATCGAGCGGCTCGCCGACATTCGCATCCGACCCCACCGGCATCAGCAGCATTGACCGCGACATCGTATGCGACACCCAGAATAACGTTTACTTCACCGATTCGTCCGATTACACGCGTGTCCGGTATATGCCATTCAGCGCCACGACCGGATTCGGCAGCGTGGTCAATTTCGGCAACATCACCGCCGGCTGGTCGATATGGCGAATCACCATCGATGAGAATGACTACCCCGTGGTGCTCGCCATCTCAGGAAGCTCAATGCAGGTGTTCCATTGGAACGGCACCTCCTGGGATACAACCGACGTCCCGGCGTCGGTCATACAGAGCTCCACCAATAGCGTGACCGACTTCGACTGGAACCCGATGCTCGACCACTATGTTTTTATCCGCGATATGGGCTCGACCGCGAATATGTACGCCGTTGATACCGCCGGCACCCTCGTGTCGACATCGACCGATATATTCAACGGCAACACTTTCACCGGCCTGGCGGGGATATATATCGACGTGCTCGACCCTGAGTGCCGTATCCTCACGTGGGGAAGCTTCTCCGGGCTGGGCGTCTACAATACCCCGTGGGCGAGGTTCAACGCGGCATACGGCGACAAAGTGGTATCGACCACCGTCGCGACGAACTTCTCCTACGGCGCGGTCAACAGCTCCCGCGGGCAGTGGGCCAAGGGAAGCACGCAGTTCATCGTCGGATGCCACTACATCAATGTGTACGCCAAGGTTCAACTGCCGGGCGACTGGTAGAAACCGCCCCGTACCGATTCGATGAAATATTTCAATAACCCGCGGATTTCACGATTCGCGGGTTATTTTTTGCTTTTTAGGCGTCCCGGCACTTTACATTCCGGCCCGTAAACGCTATTTTCTATACCCCCGCAAGGGCTCGTGAAAAATTTCGCCAACTCAATGGCGACGATGAGGTGTACCGATGGCTTACGAAACCCTGCTGATAGAAAAGGATGGGAACCTCGGAATTATCAAGATAAACCGCCCCAAGGCGATGAACGCGCTCAGCACACAGGTGCTCAATGAAATCCGGCGCGCCTTCCTTGATATGGAAGACGACCCCGATGTCGCATGCATCGTGCTCACCGGCGAAGGAAAGGCGTTCGTCGCGGGCGCGGATATCGCCGAGATGAAAGACTATTCCGGCGAGCAGGCGCGGATATTCTCGGAGAACGGGCAGGATGCGTTCCGCACCATCGAACGCATCGGCAAACCGACCATCGCGGCGGTCAACGGCTTCGCCCTCGGCGGCGGGCTCGAACTCGCCATGGCATGCGATATGCGCTTCGCCTCGGAAAAAGCCAAGCTCGGCCAGCCGGAAGTCACGCTCGGGGTTATCCCCGGTTTCAACGGCACCGCCCGGCTGCGGAGGCTCGTCGGCGAAGGAAACGCCCGCATGCTTCTCTTTACAGGCGAGATGATAAAAGCCCAGGATGCCCTCCGCATGGGACTCGTGCAGATAGTGTTCCCGGAAGAATCGTTCATGGAAGATGTCAAGGAGAAGGCGAAGCTCATCGCGTCGCGAGGACCCCTCGCCCTCAGGCTGATGAAGAAGCTGATGTCGGTCAATGCCGAGCTCGGGATGGAAGCGTCCGCCACGTTCGAAGCCATGGCGTTCGGCTCGTGCTTCGCTTCGGGTGAAACGAAGGAAGGCATGACCGCGTTTCTCGACAAGCGTCCGCCCGACTGGAAATCGGTCAGACTTTAATACCAGCGGGGACAGTCCCCACGCGATCGACATCAACGCGTGGATTCACACCGTTTCCGCGTGAGGGACAGTCCCCTTGAAGTTGTATAAAAAACTTGAAATATCAACCTGCCCACGGAGGTGGTAAATGGATCTCGATACTCGTATGCAGAATGTTACCGTGCTCGGCGCCGGGGGCAAGATGGGAAGCGGCATCGCTACCCTCCTGCTCCAGGAAATGGCCCGGATGAGGCTCAGCCCCGAGTACAAGGACAAGAAATTCAGGCTGAATCTTATTGATGTGAACGACGACCTCCTCGACGGCCTGCAGGGATACCTGCGCGACCAGCTTCGAAAGGTCGGCGAAAAAACCTGCGTCACACTCAGGGATGCCTATGCCGCGCGCCCCGACCTGGTCGAGAATTACGACATCATCGACCAGTATATCGAGGACGCCATGGTCCCCGCGCGCTTCAGCAATCTCCTCGAAGCGGCCCAGGGGTCGCACCTCGTCTTCGAGGCTATCGTCGAAAACGAAAAGATCAAGATCAAGGTCTTCAAGAAGCTCAACAAGGTCTGCGGACCCGACACCTACTACTTCACCAACACATCCTCGATTCCCATCAAGACCATCGATGAAGGCGCCGGGCTGGATGGCCGCATCATCGGCTACCATTTCTACAACCCGCCCGTCGTACAGAAACTCGCCGAGCTCATCTCATCCGACAAAACCAGGCCCGAGCTCGTCGAGATGTCGAAAGAAATCGCCAAGCGCCTCAGGAAAACCATCGTACCCTCCCGCGACATCGCCGGCTTCATCGGAAACGGCTACTTCATGCGCGACGGCCTGTATGCTATCGACGAAGTGCAGCGCCTGAAGAAGGAACTCGGTTTCCCGGGAGCGATATATGCCCTCGACAAGGTCGGACGCGATTTCCTCGTGCGCCCCATGGGGATCTTCCAGCTCATCGACTATGTCGGCATCGACGTCTTCCAGCTCATCCTCAAGGTGATGAACGGCTATCTTCCCGACCAGGGACTCCATTCCAGCCTCATCGACAAGATGATAAAGCTCGGCGTCAAGGGCGGACAGCGTTCGGATGGAAGCCAGAAGGACGGTTTCCTCAAGTACCAGGGCGGGCGCCCGGTGGCGGTATTCGACCCCGGTAAAAAGGAATATGTCGAGTTCGACAAGCAGGGATGGACCAAAAAGGTCGAGGACAAGCTCGGCGCGCTGCCCGACAAGCACGTCCCGTGGAAAGCCCTCCTCGGCGACAAGCGCAAGGATGAAAAACTCGCCCCCTATTTCGACGCGCTGAAACACGCCGACACCAAGGGCGCGGAGATCGCCAAGGCCTATCTCGAAAAATTCCACGAGATAGGCAAGACGCTCGTCGATATGGGGGTCGCGGGGAAGCCCGAGGATGTCGACAGCGTGCTGCAGCTCGGATTTTATCATTTGTACGGGCCCTTCAGCCCCGTAACCGAATAACGGAGGATTATGATGAACAAACTCAGAAAACCGGTATATGCCACGGCTGGCTATAACACCGTCTCCTTCGGATCGGGGCGAAAGGAGTTCCATCCAAAGAAGGACCGCCCGGGCCTCGAGCATTACGTGAAGGAAGCGGGCGACAATATCATCAACCAGGTGAACGATGTCAACAACATCGACGAGGGGGTCATCGGGAATTTCATGGCCGCCCGCTTCAACAGGCAGGGAAACCTCCCCGGATTCTTCCCCATGATAAATCCCGCGTTCAAGTACAAGCCCTGCACGCGCACCGAAGGCGCATGCTGCTCCGGCGGACTCGCCGTCTTCACCGGCATGAAGAGCATCCTCGCCGACGTCTCCGACGTCGTCATGGTACTCGGCGTCGAAGTGCAGAACACCGTCAAGGCGATATACGGCGCGGATATCCTCGGCGGCGCGGGGCATTATGCGTCGCAGCGTAAAGCGGGACATGCCTATTTCTTCCCCGCCAAATTCTCCGACCGCGCGGGGGCGTATTATCAGAAATTCGGCCACGATGAAACCCGCAAAGCCATGGCCCGCTGGTATGCCAACGCCATCGAGAACGCCCGGAAGAATCCCAAGGCGCAGGAATATCACAACTCGTTCCCCGACCCGTTCGAGATCGGCATGACGCCGCCGAATCCCAAGGCGTTCTGCGAGCATATCAATGTGTTCGACTGCTCGAAGGTCTCCGACGGCGCGGCTGGATTTCTCTTCACGTCGGAAGAGGGCCTCAAGAAAATCGGCGTGGATAAATCGAAAGCGGTCAAGGTCTATGGCTGGGGACAGGCGCAGAACGACCTTACCCGCGAGCCCGATGACCTCACCAAACTCGACACCACCGCCGCGGCCGTGAGGCAGGCCTACGAGATGGCCGGAATCGGCCCGAAAGACCTCGGTGTACTCGAAGTGCACGACTGTTTCACCATCACCGGCCTTTTGATGATGGAAGCTTGCGGATTCGCGCAGCATGGCGGCGGGGCGAAGTTCGTCAGCGACGGCAAGACCCGCGCGGACGGCGATATACCAACAAACACGACCGGCGGATTAGTTGGGTACGGCCACCCGACCGGGGCGTCGGGAGTACGCGAGACCGTCGACATCATCCACCAGCTCACCGGGCAGGCGGGCGACTGTGAGGTGAAGATACCGTCGGACCGCCCGTACGGCATGATGATAAGCATGGGCGGGAATG
>CAZSPL010000046.1:0-20414 GCA_964608735.1 uncultured Planctomycetota bacterium
TATGAAAAAAATAGTCTTATGGTAGAATTTTTATCAGACGGCTAAAGTGTTACGAATTTTCAGCACCGCCGGGCGAATACTTAGCCATTGTAGTGACAATATCGCATAATTACGATTCGGTGTATCCGCCCAAGGGAAGACAACTGTTCGATCCCCCCCTCTTCGACTTCATCACCCTTGAGGTTGTGCAGGGAGAGTAGCCGTCACGGGATATCGGATTCAATCAACCGCGGTATACGCCGCGGTTTTTGAATGTTGAATCGACATCATCTCCATTAATCGAGATGCAAGCGTGAAGCGACGCATCCAAACAACAACCCCCCTGTTACGGGGGGTTGTGAGAGTTGCCCACTCAGAAGTCCGATATATCAGGAAAGTTCATTCAATCGGAATCCACACTTAACCGCCCAAATCGTAATAATCCAGCCACCTGATGCAGCCGGTGCCGGTGATGAGGCCGGAGCCGGCATTCCAGTTGTCCGGGTTCATATATGCGTTCATCGCGGTAATCGCCGCTATCTCGGTGCCGTCATCGGCTATCCACCGGTACGACACCGTGTCGCCGAGGGTGATGATACCCATCCCGGAGTCCCACGTATCGCGCTGCCTCACTTTCAACAGCACGCAATAATATGGGGTCGGGACCCCTTCGATATCGACATACGCGATACCCTGACCAAGCCCGATACACCATATTTCGCAGTCAACGGTGATGGAAAGGGCATCGTATGTGAAACTGTCATACTGGTTGACATATTTGTCCAACGGCCAGATGAGGATATTCCACGGGTTGAATTTGACCACCGAGCCGCCGGAGCTCATATCGATGATGCCATAGGTGTACTGGTCGCCGTCGAGAGGCGGGTCGGTGAAATCGCGCTTCGTCGCGCCGTAACCCTCGGTCATCGTGCCGCTCAGGGATGACGGGCCATACTGGCGTACGTAATACTGCACCGACGGCCAGTTGGAATTATAGCTCGACACGGTCCCGTTGTTCTTATCGACGATATCCTGCTCGAACTGGCCGTTGTATTCAAGCTCCGTGAAATCCCACGGGCCGTCGAAATCGAGGTAGTTGATCTTGCTCGTGCCGCCGACGCTTCCGAAATAATTGTGGAATGTATATTCGGCACCCACTGGGTTCATGGCCATCTCTTCGGAGAGGTGAACCACGACATCGGGAAGGGCGTTGACCTGAATTATGATGGGAGTATCGAGTATGTCACTCAGGCCTTTCTCGTCTTCGACGCGGTGCTGCACGACATATGACCCGGGCGCCGTGAACACCTTGTACACAATCGGGCCGGTGTCGTCGACGGTGAATGTGTCGTCCTCGTAATCGAAATCCCAATCGAAATTGCCCAGCGGTATCGGCCCGTTGCCGTCGGGATCGCCGATCAGCGGGTCCGCCGAGAGCGATGTGAACTCCACTGTCATGCCCGCGGTGATTTCATAGTAGTCCGCTTCGGCAACAGCCACCGGCGGGCCGTTGACTTCCATCAGCCGTGGCTCGTTCAATTCATCCCAACAGTTGGAGTTGTCCCATGTCTTGTGATAGACATAGAAATCTCCGCCCTCGGTATATGTATAAAACACTTCCTTGCTGTCCGGGGAATACTCCGGCTCATAGTCCGGGGGCGCTCCGCCGGTGAAATCCCATTCGTAATATGCCAGGTCGCCGAAGCCGTCGGGGTCGGTCGAGATGTCGGTAAATTTCACCTGAACTCCGACATTCGGCTCGTCGTCGCTTATCGTAAGCTTGCAGTCGGGGGTATGCCCGTAACACGGGTCGGCCTCGACCGTTATTTCAATCGGTACCGCGAGTACCCCGAATGCTCCGGGGGTATCCCATATCTTCAAATTGACATAATAGGTACCGGGGTCGTCATAGCTGAACTGAACGATCTGTTCGTCCGGGCCCTGGATGTCGTCATAATCGAAATTCACGCCGTCGGTATTGTTCAGCTCCCATTCCCAGAGCTCGATATCGTCACCGTCGGGATCGTAGGAGCTGGAACCGTCGAATGTTATCATTTCGCCGGTAACGACATCCGTTTCGCTCGGGTCGACAACCGGGATGGGCTTCTGGTTCGGGATTCCCTGGTGCACGGTGGCTTCGACTATCTGGTATGCGGTCAGGTCGAGATAATCTGGCGCGGTATCATTGGCGTTGTCCTCGACAGCGACAAGCATATCGTAGGTGCCGGCCTCGGCCCCGAGGTCGTTGCCGATTGTGGCCTTGTAAGCCACATAGCCGCTTCCGATGCTGTCGAATGACGCATCCTTGAGCGACGCGAACAAGTCGGGTGATTCGAGCTTGACCCCCTTGATGGTTGAGAAGCCCTGCCAGTCGTAGACCCAGATGTCGACATCCGTATTACCGCCGTCGGTAAGAAGCCCGTCCCCGACCGTAACGGAAAGCTGCCATGCTTCGGGCGAGTTCGCATTGGTCCCGAAGCTGCCGGGGACTTCAACCGGCGTGGTCTGTGGTATCGCCCAGTTGGCATCGACCGCATAGCCGAAGATAAATGCTCCGACCGGACGCTTCACGCGGTAAGTGACCTGCTTGACATCGCCGGCGGCGAGGAAATTGCGGTTCGTGCTCGTATAGAATTTCTTGTATGCGTTGAGTGTGCCGTCCGGCGATTGCGGGCTCGACATGTCGCCCTTGACATAGCCCTGCATCCCGTCGTTGCCGGAGCCGTAGGTCGCCACGTGGTAGAGATGCGTATATCCTTCCGCGTTCAACACTTCGCCGTCGCCGGTCTCGCCGATCGAATACTTCAGGTTATGCACCGGGAATGTCCCATGGGCGTTGAATATCGCGATACCGCGGACATCGAAGCCGGTGAAATAGTTGTTCCCGGCGAACGGATGTTCCAGCCTGATATCGAAATCGATAATCCCGCCGCCTTGTGGATGTTGCCCGATTACCTGCACGCAGTCGGTGCATGGCGATGATTCGAGGTAGTAGAGCACATTGTAATGCATCTGCGCGGCGCGTACGGGGATGATTTCGGTGGATGTGAGGTCGTCGCTCACCTTGAACAGGAACAGGCCCCATAGCTGGTGGGAACCGTCGAAGGCTTCCCCCGATTCCTGCCTGTCGGGAGATGAAACTTCAACCACCGCCTGGATGCTTTCATCGGGAGGCATAATGGGCGAATTTCCCCCACCCGAACAGCCGAATGCTGATATTAGCAATACGAGTAGGAGGATTGGGAAGTATCGCTTGGCATTCATAACTATTCTCCTTAACTCCATACAGAGTGGTTTATTCAGAAACTGAGACGAAGCTCTCGTCTTCGTGATTCGTGCAATATGGACGTCGCCTGGGGATTCCGGTATGATGAGCCATACGCTTACGAAATGAACATTTACGATAATAATTATACTTCACGATTCGCGTTTCTCCAAATGATAATGATTCCCAGGTAAAGTTTCGTTACCGTTAGTTATACCTCTGCCCTATCACCGACTGCCCTGTAACCTGGTTCGGCGACGACGTGTTAAACCGCGTGGCCGCATTTGGCGCACCGTACGGGTTGTTACTATTATTGAATGTCGTCATGAATGCCGCGGTCGAGCCATCGTCGCATATCCATTCATACCAGGCGACATCCTTCGTAAGTATCACCGCTCCCGCGCCGATGGAATAGGTGTAAACGTGCCTCACCAGGATGCACGGCTCCGGCGATGTGTAGAAATCGGTCTTTACCGTTCCCTGCCCGATGACATCGAAGTTGAATGTCGCCGATGTGAAATTTGCCTGCCCGCACGGCCCGGCCCAGAAATCCGCCCACTGGAGGAACCCCCCGCCGCCACCGGAGTAGTATTCGCCGGTATTGTCGATGCTCAGCGGGAAATGGATGAGCCAGCTCGACGGCGACACATGATCCGCCCATGTGTAATCGGCATAGATGTGGAGCGGGTCCTCGAGCTCGTCCCATCCGTCCCATCCCGCCATCCTGAGAGTATTGTTAGACAAGTTGGCGTCATAGACCCAGTCGAGAATTAAAACCCCCTGGTAGAGCAGGTTGCCCGGCGCGGCGGTGGTGGCGGTCTCGACGCATGGATGCCCACTCCAGGGCGAGGAGCACGATGCCGCCGCCCATGGATTTGATTTATACATCCGGTAGCCGGAATCGGTTATCCCATAGGTGGTGAAATCCCACGCCTCCTGAAGCTTCGGACCTGATGACCACTGGTAAACCAGTCCCCCTGGCGGCGAGTTGAACAGGTGCATGCGGAAGCCTTTCGACGGGTCCGCCGTGTCATGCAGCGTCTTGTCGTTATATTCCGGCAGCGTCACCTCGACCCCGCCCGTAACATTTATCTCGATCGTGGTATCGAGCGCATCCCACGCCCCCATGCTGTCGTATACACGCAGGTCGACATAATATGTCCCCTCACTATCATATGTCCATGGTGGATCGGGCTCGATGCTGTCGTCGTATGAACCGTCGCCGTCGAGGTCCCAGTGATACTCGCTGACCGCCCCGTCTTCCGGATCATATGAATCATGCCCCGTGAAATGCACTTCCGTGCCGGTCGACGGGCTGTCGTTGTCGACTTCCGCTACCGCCACCGGCGGCTCGTTCGGCGAAATCTCCCCGTCATATATCTGGTATGCCGTTATGTCCTTCGGGTCCTCGCCGCTCTTTTCGTCAACCACCGAAATCAGCACGCGGAACGGCTCTTCGGGGTCCAGTATCGCCTTGTCGTTACTGACGACAACCGAATATTTCGCCCATCCGCCCCATTCGGGATACAATCCGGAGCCCTCGAGCACGGCGGCTTCGGTGCCGGTGAACAACTCGGGCGCTTCGACTGCCACGCTTTCGATTGTATCCGGCCCCTGCCAGTCGTTAACGAATATATTCAATTCCGCGGATGAACCGGCTGTCGATGTAATCAGCCCGTCGAGCTCGGTGGTTATTTCATATGCTTCCCAGCAATTGGCGTTGATGCCGAAGTCTTCGATGGTCGCGGGAACCTGCACCGGGTACTCCCACGATGCATCGACGGCATAATTGAAGTAATTCAGAAAATCGCCGTTGGTGGGGAAGTCGATCTCATATTTTCGATATTGCGGCGTCGCGATGGGGCGGAACATGTGCCGCGCTTCGAGATGATAATGCCGCCTGTATCCGTTCAATGTCGCGTCCGGCGGGACAATGCTTCCCATCTCCGCCTTGAGATATTCGTCGGTCGCCGATGAATACAGCGCCGTGTAGCCATCGGGATTCGAGAGCCCGCCGTCGCCGGGACCCTTCGTTCGCAGGTTCGACGCGGGGAAAATATAACTGCCGTCGAACATGACGATGCCGCGCACATCGAATCCGCTGAATTCAGTCAGCCCGACGAACGGATGCCGGAAGCCGACATCGAGGCTCACATGGTTCTCGGTCCATACGAAATTTTCGAGGCTGAGGCATCCGATGCATCCCGGACCTTCGAGAAAACCGACCACGTTGAGATGAAACTCCGTCTCACGCGCCGCGATGACCCTCATGGTTTGGTTCAGTGTGTCGGCTTCGATCGTATAGAATCCCCACAGCTGATGCGTCGACCCGGCTTCGGGATTCCGTACCCCCGGCTCACCAGGAGCGGTGGGGTTTCCGCCGGATGAACACCCGATACATGCGAATATGGTCAGAAGTGCGATTATGAGCGCCGCGCGTTTCATGGCTGGCCTCCGGGATATTTCGTTGCAAACAAATCATGCGCCGGTTAATTCATCTCCGGCGGAAATGTTTCGTCAACTACTTCGATGCGGCTCAGGCATCAATTCTTTTCGCCTGGTGGTTAACTTATTTTACCCAGCAATGCCACTACTTATGCGGGTTTTAAAGCTTATAGTTTACCGTTAAGTGCCTGTTTACCGCGTTAATCTTGAATAATTTAAAGATTAGGAAGGCGATATTTTGCACAAGAACGCGCCTCCCCGCTAATATTAATGTGAAGGCATGTGAATACTATTCATATTGAGTATGAAGGTTAAGCCATGATGGAGTTTCTGCACGCATTGGGATTTCACTCTGAGGAAGGGATCGACCAGGCTATCGACCCCTTGCATCAGCAAGTCTTCCTGCGTCCCGAATCGTGGAACGACAATGTCGCATCGCTGGCGCTGGCGGCATTGACCGAATTCGGCGAACTCCCGGTCTATCTTACGAAGCTCAACGATGCACTCAGCAATTCCAAGACCGACGCCAAGGATATCGCCGAAATGCTCCAGCTCGACCCCGGCCTCGCGGGCAAGGTACTCAAGCTCGTAAACTCGGCATATTACGGCCTGCAGGGAAGCGTGGGCAGCCTTCAGCACGCGGTCTCCATACTCGGATTCAACACCGTACGCATCCTCGTCACCGGCGTCGGGGCGTTCAGCGAGATGCGCCGCCTCAAGCTACCCCAGGACATGCCCCTGGGCGAATTGTGGAAGCATTCGGTCGCGGTAAGCCAGGTCGCCGCGCGCATATCGAAGAAGGCGAAGAAAATCGACACCGCTACCATGGTCTCGGCGGGACTTCTTCACGATTCCGGCAAGCTTCTCCTCGCCGCTATCGAGCCGACGCGGTTCTTGAAGTCGGTGCGCACCGCCGACCAGTTGAGTACCGACCTGATGGACCACGAGCTCGAGAATATCGGCATAAGCCACCCCGTCATGAGCGCCGCCCTCGCCCGCAAATGGCACCTTCCGGTAAAGCTGTGGGAAACCATCCTCTACCAGCAGCACCCGTCGCTCGCCACCCACAAACGCGAAGCCGCCACCCTCATGCTCGCCGAATTCTTCACGCGCAACTATGAAATCGGCGCCGACGGACAGGGACGACGCCGCTTCCCGCCCGAGGAAGCCCTCGATGTCCTCGGCATCGACTACGATAAAGCGGAAGATTATGTCCTCGGCGAAGACATGAAAATCGTCCTCGAACAAACCGAAGTCATCGGCGAATTGTAGATAAACCCACTCACGCATCGATTATTCCGAATCTCTCGCTATGATGCGTCACAACGATGTTTCGACACACCCCTGTGCCGAAACCGACATAATATCAGGGGACAGGCTCCGCGTTACCGGGGACAGGCTCCAAAGCATGCATGGCACTTCACCGGGGACAGGCTCCGAAGCATGTATGGCACGAACTCCGAAAATGCATCCAGCTCCTTCCCAAAACCACGAACCTGAATTAGCCTGTCCCCTCTCACATTTTCATGGTATAATCATGACTACTTCCTCCACACATATAGGGGGGACGGGAAGCACAGGCTCCCGCCTCGGTTTCTTGACAGATGATGCTTTGGCAGTAAGCCTTGGGGGATTGATATCCTCCTGTCCGGAGGGTCGGAAAATTTAACGAGGGAAGACAAGAGCATGTCCGGAGTGTCAGTAAGCGGGAGAAGGAATCACAGGGGGGGGGTAATAGCAACCATTACTATTATGCTGGTGTTGGCGTTGTCGTCGTGTAGCGGAAAGGGAAATCCCACGGCTCCCGGCGAAAACCAGCCGAATGAGAGGAATTCCATTTTCAGGGCGGCGTTGTGGGAGTCGACCGATCAGGATGTGCAAAACGGGCTGTACACCGGGGGGCATATCGACGTTACGAATGTTGTTTACGGTTCCTACTTCGAATCCCAGGGGTTACAGGGTTATATTCTCAAGATAGGCGAAGTGGGATCGGGCGGAGCTACCTTTGACGCGGCACTGACCGTGGGGGCCTGGCACGAATTTGATGGAAGCAACTTTAACGTATTCTTCAGGATTTTCTACCTCTGGTTGAACAAGTCCACGAATGAAATCGAAGCCGGGATGAGCGATGTTTACAGCATATCAAACCCCGATAACGGCCGACAGGTTTTTCCCGCGGTAACGGCTCACATCGGGGAATTAGTACCGATGGATGCATCTCTAACTTTCGGTTTATGTATTGACATTGCATACAACAGATTTGAAGCCTATGAATTCCCTTTGGTACAGCATCGGCGGTATCTTATCAATGTTACTGAAATGGACCCGGCGGATGATCCTCCTTCCAACGGCGGAGTTTTTTTCGGCGCAATGAACGAATCATCTCCTTTGACTTTACCCATCCCTTATGGCGCCGAGGGGAGTTGCTATTTCCCTGATATTTCATTCTACAGCTTCCCTGATGATACGGGAACTGGCAATGAAGAGGTGGAAACGCTTTTCGCCGTTTATGAATTCGAGAGCGCTATGGAGGAGCCACAGAAGGATTTCTATGGCATAATCTACGCCGATTTTGAGGAGAATGAGTGGGATTCTTCCCGGGCTCGTTTCCTGCGAACGGTTGACGCGGATGGAAATGTTTATTTGAGACACCCGCGCATAGATGCCGGGATGGACTTCGCATACGGTGGAATAAACGTGGCGACTGCCGTGTGGTATGAATGGAGGGATGACATAATCGACGATTACGACTGCAGGGCGCGCTCCTTTGACATCTCCGACTGGCCGACTGTCAGCGATGTTGCATCGCAAATCGACCTGCCTAATCCTGCCTTTATCTGGTCTTTTTATCCATACGTCGATTTCGACCCGATAGAGAAGTTCTTTGTAGGAAGTCTGGATACTTATGCGCATTTTGTGTACACAAAGGGGCAGGATGGAAGTAATAGTCATTTCAAGGTTACATACACGAGTAGCGCGATGGCTGATATCGGCTCTGAGCAGGACATTTTTGTTCAAGCTAATTATGATTCAGGTTATCCTGCAAACGCCGCGTTTGCCAGCCAAGGCATCGATGACGATACGCCTGATTTCGACGTAGTCTTCTTGTCTAACCATGAAGGTTCTGATTTCCTTGTTTACTCCCAGCAGGCTGAACTATTGAATGAGGCATGTACGTCTGTGAGCACGTTTGGCATTTCTGCTGAACAGATATCTGACTCTTCCAATGAGTCAGCATGGCAATCACCGAGCTATACACCCTTAATCTACGCTCCCGTGAATGCAATATTCGATTGGCGTTCGGAACAAGCCTGCTGGACACACCAAGATACTTATTCTCATGTTTTCGGCGATTATGAGATCAGGGAGTAGAGGAGGTATGATATGAAATTACTGATTATTGTATCGTTGACCCTTATTGCCATAACTGGTTGCGGTAGTGCTGGTGGTATAGTTTCACCGGACATGGAAAACTTGACCTGTCGCCAAGGTGCGGCCGACAACCACTGGCTCTGGGGATTCTATCAATTCCACATCCCCGCCGACAGATCATGTATCGAAGTTGAGCCAATCAGATTCGGTGATTACCACTACTGCGTCACCAAGTTTCTCGAGATTGCACCATGCTCCAACTGCCTGACCGTCGGCCCCGGCAAGCCACAACCGGACGGCACTTTCAAGTTCGATGTTACATTGAGACACCCGTTTCCAAATCAGCCCAGGTATACCGGTTTTGATGTTCGAGGCATGGTGTATTTTCCGCCAACCACGAATATTGAAACGTATATGTCCATAAATGAGATGCGCTACATCACAAAGATATATTCTCCCGATGATCAATCGGTATGGTTATACAACGAGTCCATGCCATTGGTATTCTCACGTGGAAAGGAAGGCGGTGGCGAGGTTCTCAACGCGGACGGGTATTCATGCTATCTTATTCCGGGTCTTGAATATTCCAGCGTCTGGCCCATTTATAACTATCAACCGGGCGCAAATGGGATAGAGCAGACTCCCGCGACAACGATAACGCCATACTTGCTGTTTGCATCGGAAAGTGAAAGGCGGATGTTCCTTGTGACCGATGAGATTACACGTGAATACCACATCGATTTACCCGTAGGGCCGTTTACGTTCGGATATGCGGTTGACGCATCATGGTGGCCCGCGGATAACCACCCTGTCAATGACCCCTTGAAAGATTTTCCCCGCTTGGCCAATGCGGAAGACCCCTGGAAAATAGAGTTTGAGCAGCTTCTGCCTTTGATAGAGGAGAACCAGGACAAGGAAAACTTCAAGGTTACGATCCACCATCGCGGAACTGATTGGAAATGGATTGCCTGGATATATGCATGGGGAATGGTAGATATTATTCCGGAGTATGATCCGCTGTTCGAATATGGTGAGCCTGTGATGATCGATGAATTTACAACAGAGATTTATATCACCGTTCCCTTTAGTTGGTGGTACTACTTCGGATCGTCGCTCGTGCCTGGCAATTATAAAGCTCTCATAATTGCAGTAGCTCATCCTGAACCGGCGGAAAAAACAACTACCGAGCTGGCCTGGGTCTATGCTCCAACGTTCGTTGACTTATATGTACCGGAGCAATAGACAGGTTTTCACTCGATGTTTCGACACACCCCTGTGCCGAAACCGACATAATATCAGGGGACAGGCTCCGCGTTACCGGGGACAGGCTCCAAAGCATGCATGGCACTTCACCGGGGACAGGCTCCGAAGCATGTATGGCACGAACTCCGAAAATGCATCCAGCTCCTTCCCAAAACCACGAACCTGAATTAGCCTGTCCCCTCTCACATTTTCATGGTATAATCATGACTACTTCCTCCACACATATAGGGGGGACGGGAAGCACAGGCTCCCGCCTCGGTTTCTTGACAGATGATGCTTTGGCAGTAAGCCTTGGGGGATTGATATCCTCCTGTCCGGAGGGTCGGAAAATTTAACGAGGGAAGACAAGAGCATGTCCGGAGTGTCAGTAAGCGGGAGAAGGAATCACAGGGGGGGGGTAATAGCAACCATTACTATTATGCTGGTGTTGGCGTTGTCGTCGTGTAGCGGAAAGGGAAATCCCACGGCTCCCGGCGAAAACCAGCCGAATGAGAGGAATTCCATTTTCAGGGCGGCGTTGTGGGAGTCGACCGATCAGGATGTGCAAAACGGGCTGTACACCGGGGGGCATATCGACGTTACGAATGTTGTTTACGGTTCCTACTTCGAATCCCAGGGGTTACAGGGTTATATTCTCAAGATAGGCGAAGTGGGATCGGGCGGAGCTACCTTTGACGCGGCACTGACCGTGGGGGCCTGGCACGAATTTGATGGAAGCAACTTTAACGTATTCTTCAGGATTTTCTACCTCTGGTTGAACAAGTCCACGAATGAAATCGAAGCCGGGATGAGCGATGTTTACAGCATATCAAACCCCGATAACGGCCGACAGGTTTTTCCCGCGGTAACGGCTCACATCGGGGAATTAGTACCGATGGATGCATCTCTAACTTTCGGTTTATGTATTGACATTGCATACAACAGATTTGAAGCCTATGAATTCCCTTTGGTACAGCATCGGCGGTATCTTATCAATGTTACTGAAATGGACCCGGCGGATGATCCTCCTTCCAACGGCGGAGTTTTTTTCGGCGCAATGAACGAATCATCTCCTTTGACTTTACCCATCCCTTATGGCGCCGAGGGGAGTTGCTATTTCCCTGATATTTCATTCTACAGCTTCCCTGATGATACGGGAACTGGCAATGAAGAGGTGGAAACGCTTTTCGCCGTTTATGAATTCGAGAGCGCTATGGAGGAGCCACAGAAGGATTTCTATGGCATAATCTACGCCGATTTTGAGGAGAATGAGTGGGAT
This sequence comes from uncultured Planctomycetota bacterium, assembly GCA_964608735.1. Classification (GTDB taxonomy): domain Bacteria; phylum JAJVIF01; class JAJVIF01; order JAPKYR01; family CAZSPL01; genus CAZSPL01. The sequence continues at coordinate 11,583 of CAZSPL010000046.1, forward strand.
TCTTCCCGGGCTCGTTTCCTGCGAACGGTTGACGCGGATGGAAATGTTTATTTGAGACACCCGCGCATAGATGCCGGGATGGACTTCGCATACGGTGGAATAAACGTGGCGACTGCCGTGTGGTATGAATGGAGGGATGACATAATCGACGATTACGACTGCAGGGCGCGCTCCTTTGACATCTCCGACTGGCCGACTGTCAGCGATGTTGCATCGCAAATCGACCTGCCTAATCCTGCCTTTATCTGGTCTTTTTATCCATACGTCGATTTCGACCCGATAGAGAAGTTCTTTGTAGGAAGTCTGGATACTTATGCGCATTTTGTGTACACAAAGGGGCAGGATGGAAGTAATAGTCATTTCAAGGTTACATACACGAGTAGCGCGATGGCTGATATCGGCTCTGAGCAGGACATTTTTGTTCAAGCTAATTATGATTCAGGTTATCCTGCAAACGCCGCGTTTGCCAGCCAAGGCATCGATGACGATACGCCTGATTTCGACGTAGTCTTCTTGTCTAACCATGAAGGTTCTGATTTCCTTGTTTACTCCCAGCAGGCTGAACTATTGAATGAGGCATGTACGTCTGTGAGCACGTTTGGCATTTCTGCTGAACAGATATCTGACTCTTCCAATGAGTCAGCATGGCAATCACCGAGCTATACACCCTTAATCTACGCTCCCGTGAATGCAATATTCGATTGGCGTTCGGAACAAGCCTGCTGGACACACCAAGATACTTATTCTCATGTTTTCGGCGATTATGAGATCAGGGAGTAGAGGTGGTTAAAATGAGGATCATAATTCTATTAGTCTTGCTTGCCACTATGTTGAGCGGTTGTTTCGTAGGAAACCAGCCCCTTTTGCCGAGTACAGGTGATGTTCCTAATTCGAGGGTTTCAACTGACAACCACTGGCTTTGGGGCTTCTGGCAGTTGTTTATACCAGAGGACAGGTCAACTGTTGAAATTCTCCCCGTGAGGTTTAGCAACTTCCACTTCTGTGTCACCAAATTCATGGAGACATCACCCTGCGGTGATTGTATTTCAATTGGAAGTCCTGCTATTCAACCTGACGGATCACTCAAGTATGATGTGACTCTTAGGCACCCATTTCCGTATAAACCAAAGTATACAGGCTATGACGTTCGCGGGATGGTATACTTCCCTCCAACTCAAATTCATTCATCTCCTATACCATATGAGATTGGAAATTTTGCAGGTGGAGGTATCCCCGACCCGCCATTTCCTGCCTGTAAGATGCCTGTCATTCTTTCGAGAGAGAAAGACGGTGGTGGTGAATTAATCAACGCCGATGGTTATTCATGCTATATGATACCAGGTGTAACTTATTCAGACAAATGGCCTGTTTTCTCCTACCAACCGCCTAACAATGGTATTGAACCTACACCACAAACGACAGTTACGCCCTACAAGTTGTTCAACTCCGAGGAGAAAAGACGAGCGTTTTATGTAAATGATGAAATAACAAGGGAGTATCATATTACCCTGCCGGAAGGCTCTTTTACATTTGGATACGCTGTAGATGCATCCTGGTGGCCTCCTTCGAAAACCCCCGTAACTAACCCGATTGATGATTTCCCTCTTGAAGCGAACGCGGAGGACCCTTGGAAGGTAGAATTCGAACAGCTTCTACCATTGTGCGAGGAAAATGTAAACAAGGATGTCTTTAAGGTCACGATTCATCATAGGGGAACATTTAATGGGTGGCATATGAGACTCTTTTCCTGGGATATGTTTTCTATGCCCTACGACTACTGGCAATATGATAGCGGGCCTTCCGTGGAAGTAGATGAGTTTGCCGAAGAGATTTATTGCCCGCTGTATGATTTCTGGTGGGCGTATGCAATGAACAACGGCCTTGAGCCCGGGGAATATTGGGGTGTGTTGTTTGTAGATCACAGCATGGATGGTCAGGAGCCGAAGAATACGATGCTAAGATTCATTTTAACACCAGCTCTTGTGAAAGTTGTTGTTTCGGAATAGCATCTCTTAAGCTGAGACCACGGAATTTCATCCCCGCGAGCCGATACCGGCTCGCGATTCTTTTCACAAACCCCCGCCGCCTTCCTTGACACCCCGCAGCGCGGTTTCATATACTTCACATCCTGCTTTCTGGCAGCGAAAGGCGGTTATAGATGAGCAAGACCATACGATTCTCCGTGGGCGATATCGACATCCGCCTGTTCTCCGACGGGCTGTTCCGTCTCGACGGCGGCGCGATGTTCGGCGTCGTGCCCAAGACCATGTGGGAGCGACGTACCCCCTGCGACGATGAGAACCGCATCGCCCTCGGGCTTATCTCCGCCCTCGTGACCACCCCGAAGGAAACGGTGCTCATCGAGGCGGGGATCGGCGACCATTTCGACGAAAAATCCTGCGGCATTTACTGCGTCGACCACTCCTCATCGCATCTGCTGAGGAGCCTCGATGAAGCGGGCGTCAAGACCGGCGACATCGACCGCGTCATCCTCAGCCACATGCATTTCGACCACATCGGGCACAGCACGAGGCGCGACGAATCCGGCGAATTCGTGCCCACCTTCGAAAACGCCGTCTACACCTACCAGAAAACCGAGTGGGATTTCGCCCACGATCCCCCCGCCCGCGTCAAGGCGAGCTATCTTCCTATCCTCTACGACCCGGTCGAAAAATCCGGGCAGTTGCAACTCGTCGACGGCGATGTCGAGATCACGCCGGGCATACGGAGCATCGTTACCGGCGGACATACGAAGGGCCACCAGTCGCTCATCATCGAGTCGAACGGCAAGGGCGCGATTTTCTGGGGCGATCTGATACCGACATCGGCGCATACCGATTATCCGTTTATAATGGGTTATGATTTGTGGCCGCTCGAGACCCTCGCCGCAAAGGAGAAGCTCATCCCGTGGTCGGTCAAGCAGGATTATTTGTCGATATTCACGCACGAGCCGGAGTTCCGCTATGGTAAAATCCTGAAGGACCCGGCGAAGAGATATCACGAATTCGAGTGGCTTTAAACCCGCAAGGGTTGGATAACGAATTAAAAGATTTAATGAGGGAGCATAAAATGGACTTCAAACTGAACGAAGAACAGCAGATAGTGCGCGACACGGCGAAGGAATTCGCCGAGAAGACCATCGCGCCGCGCGCGGAGGCCATCGACAAGGAGCATGAATATCCCGCCGACATCGTCAAGCAGATGGGCGAGCTGGGATTCATGGGCATCGCGGTACCGGAGGCCTACGGCGGCGCCGAGATGGACAACATCACCTACGTGCTGGTGCTGGAAGAGATAAGCAAGGCATGCGCGTCGTGCGGCGTCATCGTATCGGTGAACAACTCGCTTGCCTGCGACCCGGTGATGAATTTCGGCACCGAGGAGCAGAAGGAGAAATTCCTCAAGCCGATGGCGAGTGGCGCGAAGCTCGGCGCGCTCACCATGACCGAGCCCGGCGCGGGAAGCGATCCCGGAAGCATCAAGACGACCATGGAAGACAAGGGCGACCACTGGCTCGTCAACGGCACCAAGAATTTCTGCACCAACGGGGCCGAAGCGGATTTCCTTATTTTCCTCGGCGTAAGCGACAAGGGCAAAGGCAACAAGGGACTCACCACCCTCATCGTCGAGAAGGACACACCGGGGCTGACCATCGGCAAGCTCGAAGACAAGCTCGGCATACGCGGCTCGTCAACCGCGGAGCTTATTTTCGAGGACTGCAAAATACCCAAAGCGAACACCCTCGGCGAACCGAACGCCGGGTTCAAGGTGTGCATGGCGACGCTCGACGGCGGACGCATCGGCATCGCAAGCCAGGCGCTCGGTATCGCGAAGGCGTCGATAGATGAAGCCATCGCGTATTCGAAGGAGCGCGTGCAGTTCGGCAAGCCCATCGCGGAGAATCAGGCCATCCAGTGGATGATCGCGGATATGACGACCGAGTATGAAGCGGCGCGGCTTCTCACATTGCAGGCCGCATGGATGAAGGACCAGAAGATGCGCTATTCCCGCGAAGCGGCGATGGCCAAGCTGAAGGCGTCGGAGGCGGCATCGTTCTGCGCCGACAAGGCGCTGCAGATACATGGCGGCTACGGCTACACCCGGGACTACGCTATCGAGCGGCATTTCCGCGACGCCCGCATCACCGAAATCTACGAGGGCACGTCAGAAATCATGCGCATGGTCGTCTCCGGCTGGATGTTGAAAGGTTAATTTTGACTTACAGGGAATAGAATTTTGCGAAACCGCCCCCACGGGGCGGTTTATCCGTTTGACGGGAACAACTCCCTTAGAGCATCCATAAAATCATCAAGTTGTAGATCGGCTTGATAATATTGGCTTTCCCGAAGCCGAATCAAGCCCATTTGGTTAAGAGCAGAGAACCGTGTATCAACCAGGCGCCCTGCCTCTTTAACGCAAGGCTCATCAGCATATCGACCGCGCAATTCTTTGGCCTGCTCCCATTCCGGTTCAGTTATCGCCGCAAGAACAGTGTACAAATCAATGGCATGATAGCGACCGAAATCCTTGTTCTCATCGTCGAGCCGGTCCCTGAAGGCAAAGAGCTTCATCATCAGAAACGTGAATGGATGGGGCAGGAAAATGGTTGCTTCCGACAGCTCCCCCGAACTGAGTTTTCCCCTCAGTGTCGTTACAAGCAAGCCTTCCTCCAATGTCGGCGCTTCGTCGACGGGATGAGCGTGGATGCCGACGGATGGACTGGGTCGAGCGCGTCGCGTATCCACTTTCACTTCAGTTCCCGCAAAAGCAGCCCGCGGTCCTGTGAGAATGTCTATTTTTATTGAGCCCGCTTCGCGTCCCTCCGGACCCGGTTTCTTGAACTGATAATTCTCCGCGCCGGGAACGGGCTTATATCCCAGCCTATTCAAGGCATCCGCCAGGGGTTTTAATTGTTCGGGTCGGATGAGCAGTTCCGGCCGTAGAAACAAATCGATGTCCGCGGTTGAGCGCGGTTCCGGCCATTGATCCAACAATGTCCGCTTTTCAAACTGTCTCACATATTCGGTCTTGAGATATATGCCGAAGCCCCCGCCGATGATTGGTTTGATATCTTCACCAGTTATTTTATGAAGCAAGTCGAGCAGCGATGTAGTGAGGTCCGGTATCGTAATCACTTCTGTGTCAACTCCCGGATGTTCTCAATTATATATGACTTCACAGCCTCAGCGGTCTCTTTGTCGCGCTTGTCGCCAGCCATCAATTCAAGGTAAGCCTGGACAGGTGAAGCCCATCTGAAATCCCCCTCCTGTCGCGCATCGAAATAGACCGTTTCATCCTCCGTCACAATCAATTCGAGATTCGGAAATCGACTCGACTTGTCGCCGGCCAGTCGGTCCAACAGCGCGTCTATATCAGGATAGTAGACGGACAGAACCTCCATTCGCTGCATCACGGTGTATTGTTGAGCTGAAGATACTCCCGTTGCCACAACCGGCAAACCCAATGCCGCTGCTCGCCGTCCCAGAAGTTCCCGAAGCGCGACGCTTTCTTCAGGTACCTTTAGACGAACCCGGTCTTTGATTTGCGGCGGTACGAAATTTTCACTCAGTTTCTCCAGAAGCTTATCGGGCTGTAGCAGGTAGATGGCCTTATTGCGCTCGACTATCAAGTCTGCCTCAAGAGTTTTTAAAACCTTGGACACCGTCGACAAGCTCATCTGTTTCTTCCGGCCGCTGACGACAAGCGGGTTATTCCGGTTGATTTCGTCGTGAATCTGCTGGACGGTTTCGTATTGGGAACGTATGAGAAAAACCCGTGCCGCCATAGAACTGTTTTTCCTATAGATGTTTTTAATCGGGGCCGAGGAGGAAAAACGATTCGTCTCGCCGCTGCGGAATACAAGAAACTCGTCTGCTAATAACACTACACCGTTGCCACAGAGGTCGATGCCGCTGATTCCCTCTCTCTCCAGTTCCAGCAATTGCTGTTTGCTAAGGAAAGGCACAAACAGCAAAGGCTTGCAGCCCTTTGGGAGACGCGATGTCTTCAGGATGCTGAGCCCGCCCTGAAATGCCTTGGGTGTCGAAAGCGGCTTGCACTCGGCAGCGAATTTTGCTCTGCTCCTGCGCCAGGAGATCTCAACCAATGCATAGAGAGTTCTGCCCTCGCCTGCCTCGGGCTTAAGCCCCAGAAAGCGAAAAGACAGCGGAGGGAAGAGAACCTTACCCCTCTCCAGCTGGTATATCATCTCCTGCCATGTCGGCATTTTCCTGTTTTCTTTCATTTTCCTAATTAAGAAAATACACTATTTCAAGAAAATTTGCAAGTCCTGTTTCGCATTAGCCTTGAATTCCCGGTTCACGGCAATTCAACTTTATCATGTCAATAAGCCCGGGGTAAATCCTGCTTCCGTTTGCTGCGGCCTCTCCCGCCTTGACACCCCGCGCGGGGGTTTCATATACTTCACATCCGGCTTTCAGAGCATATTTTGAGCAGTATTCGAGAAAGGTATTCGATGGAAAAGAAAGAGAAGTATCAACTGAAGAACAAGGTGCGGTTCGTCACGGCGACGTCGCTCTTCGACGGGCACGACGTGTCGATCAACATCATACGGCGCATGCTCGTCGAGCTCGGCGTGGAAGTCGTCCACCTCGGGCATAACCGCGCCGTGGAAGAGATCGTCGACGCCGCCATCGAGGAGGACGCCCAGGGCATCGCGGTGTCCAGCTACCAGGGCGGCCACGTGCTGTTCTTCAAATATATGATAGACATGCTCAACCGGCGGGGGGCCGGTCATATAAAGGTATTCGGCGGCGGCGGGGGGGTGATCGTCCCGGCTGAGATCAAGGAACTCGAGGACTACGGGGTCGCGAAGATATATTCCCCCGAGGACGGCCGCCTGATGGGCCTCGACGGCATGATGAACCACATGGTCGAGAGCGCCGATTTCTCCACGCTGAAATACTTCGACGACAGTTGCTACGAAAAGCTGAAGGATGCCGACCCCGGCTCCGTCGCGCGACTTATCACCTATGCCGAATCGCTTCCCGACGGCGATGAGAAGAACGCGTTCCGCAAGCGCATAAAGGGGATGCAGCCCGAAAAGCGCGTCCCGGTGGTGGGCATCACCGGTACCGGCGGCGCGGGGAAATCATCGCTGACCGATGAACTGATCGTGCGCATCCTCTCAGCGAGTCCCGACAAGACCATCGCTATCGTCTCGGTGGACCCATCCCGCAAAAAAACCGGCGGCGCGCTGCTCGGCGACCGCATCAGGATGAACGCCATCGACTCGCCGCGCGTCTACATGCGTTCGCTCGCCACGCGTGGCGCGAAGTCGGAGCTTTCGCTGGCGACGTCCGACGCTGTGGAGATCTGCCGGGCCGCGGGATTCGATATCATTTTTGTTGAAACCAGCGGCATCGGGCAGGGCGACGTTGAGATCTGCGAAGTATCCGACCTTCCCATTTACGTGATGACATGCGAGTTCGGCGCGTCGATGCAGCTCGAAAAAATCGACATGCTCGACTATGCCGAGATAATCGCCATAAACAAGTATGAGCGCAAGGGTTCCGAGGATGCGTTGCGCGATGTGCGCAAGCAGTACCGCCGCAACCGCGAGATAAGCTATGACATAGCTGACGAACAACTCCCGATTATCGGCACCATAGCGAGCAGGTTCCACGATATCGGCATCAACGCCCTCTATGGCGCGATGGCCGAAAAGCTTCGCGGCAAATGCGGCTATGATATCGACCCGGACGCGAAATATTCCATCGAATGGATAAACCGGGTCAACTATACGATCATCCCGAGGGAGCGGGAGAAGTATCTCGGCGAGATCGCCCAGACCGTGCGGGACTACCGCAAGCGAGCGCTTTCGCAGGCAGACATCGCGAGGCGCGTGTTCCAGCTCGAAGGCGCAATGGAAGCGGCGAAGGAATCGGGCGACTCAGAGGCGACCATCGATGTCCTGTGCGAACTTAAAAAGAAATGGGAAGCCCGGCTCACGCGCGATACGAAGGAAAACCTCGATAACTGGGACTGCCTCATCGATGCATACAGCGGCGATGATATCACCTTCAAGGTGCGCGACAAGGAGATCAAGGTCGATTTGAATTACGAAACCCTCGCGGGCACGAAGCTCCCGAAGGTCGCAGTACCTGATTATGAAGATTACGGCGAGCGGATCAAATATCTCGCGCTCGAAAATGTGCCGGGCGAATTTCCGTATACCGCGGGTGTCTTTCCGTTCAAGCGTACCGATGAAGACCCGAAGCGTCAGTTCGCGGGTGAAGGCGGGCCGGTCAGAACGAACAAGCGTTTCCATTACCTCAGCCGCGACGGCGTGGCAAAGCGCCTGAGCACCGCGTTCGACAGTCCGACCCTTTACGGACAGGACCCGGCGGAACGCCCGGATATCTTCGGCAAGATCGGCGAAAGCGGCGTGAGCATATGCACCCTCGACGATATGAAAAAATTATTCGCCGGCTTCGACCTCGTCGATTCATCCACAAGCGTCTCCATGACAATCAACGGCCCGGCGCCGATTCTGCTCGCGATGTTCTTCAACACCGCCTTCGACCAGCAGGTTGAAAAATTCAATGACGAGAACGGGCGCGCCCCGTCCGATGCCGAGCGCCAGGGCATCTGGGAGCGCACGATTCAGACCGTGCGCGGCACCGTGCAGGCGGATATACTCAAGGAAGACCAGGGGCAGAATACGTGCATTTTCTCCATCGACTTCGCGCTCAAGATGATGGGCGACATCCAGCAGTATTTCATCGACCACAAGGTGCGTAATTATTATTCGGTCAGCATCTCGGGATATCACATAGCCGAAGCGGGCGCCTACCCGATATCGCAGCTCGC
>CAZSPL010000047.1:0-19942 GCA_964608735.1 uncultured Planctomycetota bacterium
CGATTGAGTCATCGATTGTCACCCCGAGCGGCTTTGCCCAGTCCGCCGACAGCGACGGCGTACAAATCCATTTCTGCGTGCCGTCGGGATTCACCGCATGCACCACGCCGCCGTTCTGCACGGTGCCGAAATAAATGGTCCCATCGAATCCCTCGATTGCAAGAAGGGGATTGGAGCCGGGACCGTCGTATGTCCATTCCAGGTTATTCGTCTGCGGGCCATTGACATTCGTACGTCCCCCGTGCAACTTGTCGTGCATGAACTGGTTCCAGTATGTCGGCACGAATACGGATATCGTGAATTCGTTATCGGAGATATCGAATGTCGCCGGGTTCGAAACCGCGCTTATTCTTACGCGCACTGTGTCGGACGGGTCATCGGGGACCTGCCATAAATAAGCCCCGTCGTTTTCGGTCGAATCGATTATCTCGTGTATGTCCGATGTAAAGCCGTCCTTGGAATACTCAATCTTCACGAAGCCAATCTCGCCGGTTGTTTCCCACGTGATATTATGATTCGAGCCGATTCCCCACACCTCGCCGCCGTTGGGAACGAGGACCGTTATGGTCGGGCCTTCGCCGGATACCGCGGCTGTATACAAGAAATATGCCGATATCATCTCGCCGGTAAGAAGTCCCTGGTAATCCGCGACCTCGCTCTCGACGGTTATTATCAAGTCGATCGAGCCGGCGGGCGGCGACGCGCTTGTAATATCGACCTGATAGGTGGAATATCCCTCGCCTCCGCCGATGGGTGAAATCGATGATGCCATCGGAGCGTAGCCGGGCGATTCTACCTTTACAGTATTCAAACCGGCATTGAACCAGTCGTACACATCTATCGCGAGCGATATCCCGCCGCCGGAGCCGTAGCCATCGTTCCACAGCGTGTTTTCAAGCTCTGATACCGCAATCCTGTATGCTTCCGGGCGGTTGGCTTCCTCGCCGAAATCTTCGGGGGCCTGCCACGGTGGGCTTCCCGTGGGAAACTGCCAGCTTGCATCGACGGCGTAGTTGAAGACCAGCCCGTCATCGCCAAGCTCGATCGTATAGTGCCTGACATTCTTCTGCCCCGCGCTGAACAGGCCGCGTCTTTCGAGGGTGACGTCGGCCATCGTGTCGCTGATATCGTCGAGGTCGTCGCAGAAATATTTATATCCATTCAGCGTGCTGTTGAAATCGGCTGTTCCATCGGGCGTACCGAGTAATCCGTCGGTGTAACCGAATATCGTACCGTTGTTCACGGGGAATTCCGCCGGGTTCCACTACCGGGTGAAGCCGTCGGGATTCAGCAGACGCGTGTCACCCTCGCCGGCCATACGCAACGCCGGGTCATCGAATCCCGTGATGGAGCCGTTTGAGATGAATATCCCACACACATCGAAACCGGAGAATTCGGTAAGCCCGAGGAACGGGTGTCTCAGGCCGATATCGGCTTCTATGATATTCCCGTTGAATTCGAGGGAATCGAGGCTGAGGAACACGAGCACCGGGGGTTCGAGGAACGGGAGAGCGTTGAGGTGCAGATTGCTTGTGCGAAGCTGGACCGCATCGAGTGTCCGGGCGACGGGATCCGCGGTGAACTGCCACAGTCCCCATGTATAATGATGCGATTCGATTGTGGATATTGCGCGCTCTTCAATCGGCGCGGTGGGCGCTGTCCCGCTCCCGGAACATCCCACCATTAGCAGTACGGCGGCAATGATAATGGTTGTGATGGTCAGCCTGTTGAACATCGTGGCGAACCTCCCGTTCGTCTATTCTAAATATTTAGAATACTATTTCGGGGGAAAAAATAGGGACAGTCACCTATTTCGCTCACGGCACTGCTGGTTATCGTGCATTTTTAAGCGAAATAGGTGACAGTCCCTATTTTTTCAACGAGCGAAATGGGTGTCTGTCCCTATTTTTCCCCCCTAATCCTCCGGACCCAGGAGCCCCACGGTCTCACCCATCGCGAGGTTGCCATAGCAGCCCATGTCTTCGCCGTCCTCGCCGATACCGATGCACGGCGAGCCGGTCTGCAGATGATAGTTATACGGTTCCGAGATATTGTTGACATACTCCGGGTCGACATACTTGCATCCGACGCCCTCGTGCGCGGGGTTGTACCATGGATACTCGGTCGAACCCCGGAGCACGTGCCAGATATCGGTGTAGTCGGTGTAGTTCATGTCGTCTATGCCCCAGATATACTGGCTCGCTTCGCCGGTGATGTTGGTGACGATGTTGCTGTGGATGTCGATATCGTAGCCGGGGGTGTCATAGTTCTGGTTCTTGATGCCGTAGGCATATGTCGAGGAGGTGTTCGGGCCGTTCGAAAGGTCGATGCCGTCGATGGTGTTGTTGTAGATGAAGCCGAGGCCGGTATTCGGGTCGCCGTCATCGAGGGGCCAGGTGTTGTCGATGCCGACGAAGGAAAGATAATCGCCGCTGCTCGCATCGGGACTCATGTGGTGTATCAGGCAGTTGTAGACCTTGAAGTTGCCGTAGTCGAACACGATGTCCACGGGCTCGAGGTACAAGCTCTTTCCGGCCGGTACCGAGTCGGTCTGGAACTGGGTGAATTCGCAGTTCCTGATTGACAGGTTGCGGCTCCATCCCGAATTTATTCCCCTCACCGAGACATAGGTGTCGGAATACGATGTCGCGGCGTTGATATCCTTGAACAGGCAGTTCTGGATTGTCGTGTCATACGACCAGTGGAACCCTATCGCCTCGGCATAGTTCCCGTCGGTATATGTCGAATCGCCCGTGAAGAAGCAGTCCTTTATAAGGATATTATGCGAATGGATTATATCCATAATCTGCCAGCCTTGTGTACCGCCGACGAAAATAATCTTGAATCCCTGCACCGTGACATCCCACGCGTGGAAGAACCCTATTGTTTCGCCGCTGCCGACCACATCGTCCCCGCCGATTATCGGGCGTCCGCTCGGGCTGTACCAGTTATATGCCCTCACGGTGAGATAGCCGGTGTATGGATTCCAGTAAAGGGATTCGTGATATTGCCCCCGCCCGTAGTCGACGAGTATCACGTCGTAGTCGCCTGCGACATTCTTCGCCGCGTTTATCGTGTGATACGGATACTGCATCGTGCCGGTTTCCGGCAGCCCGTCAAAATCCTCGTGGTTCGATACATAGAGGTCGCCCTCGAGGTATTCCGTTACGAGGAACAGCGGCTCATCGCTCGCGCCCGTCTCGCCGCATGAATTGGTGACCACGACGTAGTAGTAGCCGGGCGTCGCGCCGGTAAGCTCGAATGTCGCGTCGAATGTTTCATTCCCGAGGTCGACATTGCCCACATTCGTGCCGGTAATATCGTATGTCCCGTCGATGTTTCCGGCCATGTCGAGATACGCATGTATGCCCGTGGTGCCCATGAGATCCGTGCATGTAATGGTCGTATCGGCGGAGCCGTTGGCTATGTGCTGGTCTTCTTCTATCGCCGTCGGAAGCGGCACCGGGCATTCACCCGATGTGCTCACTGTAGTCGTATGCACGAAGTAAGCGGTCGTGTTCACGCCGGGGATGAATCCCTCGAAGTCGGCGCTTTCACTTGCGATGCTGAGAAGTATATCCATGTCGCCCGCGGCTGACGGGGTCGCCGATGTGATATCAATCTCATACGTCGAATAACCATCGCCGCCGCCGGTCGGTGTGACGACATTCACGAGCGCGAAGTTGCTCGGTGATTCGACGGTGACGGTATTCAGCCCGGCGTTCTGCCAGTCATAGATATCGACGCTCATGTGCAATTCGCCGCCCGATGTGACGCCGTCGTTGTAAAGCGTGTTGAATGTTTCTTCGATATCAATCCTGTACGCCTCGGCGCGGTTCGCGTCGGGGCCGAAATCGTCCGGCGCGGTGTATGGAGGATCGCCCGACGGGAATTGCCACGATGCATCCACCGCGTAGTTGAATACGAGCCCGCCGTTCATTTCAATCGTGTAATGCCTGACATTCTTCTGCCCCGCTGAGAACAGGCCGCGCTTTTCGAGAGTGATGTCGCTGAGCGGGTCGCTGGGGCCGAGGTCATCGCAGTAATATTTATAACCGTTCAGTGTCGAGTTGAAATTCCCCACCGAATCGGGCGTACCGAGCAGCCCGTCGTTGTAGCCGAAAATCGTCCCCGTGTTCACCGGGAACTCCACGGGATTCCACCATCGGGACCAGCCGTCGGGGTTCATCAGGCGCGTATTCCCGGGGCCCGCCATCCGAAGCGATGAATCACCGAACCCGGTAACCGAACCGTCCGCGATAAATACCCCGCACACATCGAACCCGGTGAATTCATGCAGCCCGAGGAACGGGTGCCTCAATCCGATGTCGGCTTCGATGACATTCCCGTTGAACTGCAGGCTGTCGAGGGAGAGATTTACCAGCGCCGGGGGTTCGAGGAACGGCAGCGCGTTGAGGTGGAAATTCCCGGTGCGAAGCATGACCGCGTCGACGGTTTCCCCAACGGGGTCGATTGTCACCTGCCAGACGCCCATCGAGAAGTGGCTTGTGCTGATGGTAGTGGCCCTTTCGAGCGGGGCTTCGGCGGCCGGTGCAAGCGGCGTGCCGGAGGAGCATCCCATCATTAAAAATATTAGAGTGATGAAAATTGCCGGTATAAATCGATATGCGTGCATTTTACGCCTCCATCTGCTATCCAGATATTTAGAAACCTTACGCGCCGGTTTTGATATAATGACCGGGATATTGCATCTTGCTCGATGGTCGATTATTTTTTTAACGGTTTCCCATGCAGCCATGACCTTCATGGTCGATGTAGACATAGATGGTTTCATAAACTTGTATCCGAGAGATTTTATCCCAAGCATTAATAAACAGCCAGTCAGGAGGCAATCGATGCGAAGACTAATTTTTGTACTGTTTCTTATTCTGCTGCTGACCGCCGTCGGCGGGGTCGGCCAGGCGGAAATGATCAAGAACATCCCCAAGGAAAAAGTCTTGGTCAGGCCCGAGCTGATAGACATCAGGGGACGGGCATTCGCCCGTTATCTGCCGGACCTTGTTATCGATGTGTCCGGTCCGGTGAATGTCGCCGCCGGTGACGACATCAGCATCGCGGTTACGGTAGGGAATGAAGGCACGGCGCCCGCTCCGGGGTCGGCCGACAATGATTACTGGAAATCCTACTACGTGGACATCATCCTCTCACAGGATGCGAGCTTCCCTGTCGCGCCCGCGGTACAGCCGGTCTATGCCGGCGCGACTATCGAGGATTTCGTTGAAGACATGCTCATGGCAGGCGGGCGGATAAGCAACACGGTAACGCTGGCCAAGAATACTCAGCACGTCTACAACCTGAGCGTTCACATCCCGAAGGAAATCTCCCCGGGCGAATACTACCTTGCCGTGGTAGCCGACCCGTACACGAGAGTCCTGGAGCTCCGGGAAGGGAACAACACCGGAAGCTATCTGCTCAACATCTACCCGCCGCGCCCGCCGGGTGCAACCGCCCCGTCGGGGGTTAATTTCTGGGTTATGCCCTACGCTGTAGGGGATACCACCATCAACCTCATCAAGCCCAACGGCCTTATCGATTACCGCGACGGCATCAGCGGCGAGATGATGAATAACGCGCCGTTCGGTGGCAGGCTCGGGTTCAGGCTCGGCTTCGAACAGCACATCCCTATGCCACAGATCGCATATTACAGGTTCCTTTATAAAAAGGACGGCACCTCTCTGTGGAAGGAATTCACCGAGGCGGTCGGCGTGCATTATGTCCGCGAGATGGGCGGCGTCGTCAGCTTCCCCGTCCTGCAGCTTGGCCCGGAACCGGTCAACAGCATGAACCTCTACCATTTCAGGCCGCATGACCCGCCCGATGAAACACCGGCGGTGACATACTGGCCCACGACGGACTGGTTCGGCGACATCTATGCCGGGTTCCTGAAAACACAGGACCTCGAGGACGGCAAGTACACCATCAAGGTCGAGATATTCAACAATGCGGGCGTGCAGGTCATGCCGACCGGGTTGAATAATTTCATCGTGCCGAACGGAGTCGGCCCGGGCGGCACAATCAATACGCGCGTAGCCAATGCGTCCACCGAGATCGACGCCGGCGGATTCATCTTCCCGCTCACGATCAACAACACTCCGTGCAGCGGCTACATCGATGCCCCCGCCATCGGCTCGGTAACGGCGTCCGATGATTGCGGCTTCCTTCTCTACGACAGCACGGCCTCGTCCTGCGCGATATCATTCGACGCCATTCATCCGAGCAGCTACGCCATCTTCAATTTCCGCATCTATCGCGGGATCAACCTGCCGGTGAATATCTGGGGCGAAGTTGCCGCCACATCGGTGACTCCGTTCAGCGGAGACGGCGCCGGCGCGTTCTGGAACAGCTACACCGTTGCGAACCTGCTCTCCCCGGCCTGCCCGACATACGCGGCGTTCTCCGAGAACCTGCATGTCTATGCCAAGGCCACGACAGGATGGCGGCAGAGGATCAATCAATACGACTATCACATGGTGCGGGCATTCGCCCTCGCCCCGGGAGTCTATTGATCAGAGCGGAAATCTGTCGATCATCGAATAATCGACTGACATCCGTTACTTAATACTTGACCACACGTTTTTCTGGGAAGCACCCCCCGCGAAGTATCAAGGGGGGTGTTTTTTATATTTTTGCGCCTGGGATCGCGGGCTGCCAGCCGCAGTCCCCTGCGGACGAGACGTCCGCGCTCCAATATGATTCAGTTGTGGTTGATTATTCCGGTTCTCTTTCAATGTATCGATTTCAACATATCGAGAACCTGGGCCGCGATGCCCCTGACTTCGTCATTCTCATCATTCGTGGCGAGGCTTTCGATCTTCTCGATATAAGGCTCGGCATCCTGTTTAATACCTTCCCGGATTGCGCACAAGGTGCCCCATCTAACCTTGAAGCTTGGATCATCCAGTCCCTCTGGCACTTTCTTTAAAATCCCCTCCTCGCCCTTATACAAGTATCCAATACTTATCCATGCCGCGGCTCTCTTATTTGGATCGGGGCTGTCAATATCATTCATGGAGATGCTTAAACTGGCTTCGTCGGCTGCCTCACGCTTCGGCGAGCAGGCAGTTATGAACTGAACGGATATCATAATTGCGACTGATATATAAATAACTTGCCGGTATATCAAGTTGTCCTCCCGTTGACTAATTCGGCTCTTTGTATACTTCTATCTCCCTTATACACCATCCCGGATAAATTGCATCCCCCTGGCCTTCCTCGAGTCCGCCCCAGTAGAAACCGAACTGCACCGTATGGCCCTCCAATGCTTCATCGACCGTGAATGTCGAATTCCACATGTTCGACTTGCTCCCCCACAGATTCTGGAACAGCTTCGCGCCGAACGCCCTTTCCTCCCACACATCCGGGCCGTAGTTGATTCCGAGATACGGGCACCACGCCATCGCCCCGCCGATTGCGAGGTTCATGTTGTTCACGCTGTTGAAATTATTCCCCGATGAATATGTCAGCCACGGATAGATATCGCTGTTTATTTTCCATTCCTCATCGGGCGGGATGCGATATGCGATGAATCCCCCCGAATCGAAACCGGTCGGGTCGGGCTCGAAAAGCCACGGAGGATTCGCGCCGCCCCAATGCTTCAGGCGCAGAAGGACATCGAAATCTCCCGCGCTGTCGGAGGGGATATGGATTTCCGGCGTATGTATCCACGTCGTCCCGGTGCACAACGTGGCCATCCCGTTTACGTTGTCGTTCTCATCCCAGACCATTTCATCGCCGCCGATATATGCCCACGTGTTCAGAAAATCCACCGGCGCTACCATCGGCTCGCCGGTCCCGGATTCCCCTGTCCAGAAGAACAGCGTATTGTCGATCTCGTCGGCGACGGCGGCATCGAAGCTGAACAGCGAATATATCTGCTCGCCGTACATCGGGTGCGATGCGGGTAGCAGATTCTGGAACCACGACTCCCCGTATGTCTTCGAGTCGTACACGCGTACGTAAAATGTAATCACATCGGGCTTGTCCGGGACAACCGGAATGTCCTCAAAGTAATGGATGAAGCTCTTCGGTGTCGAGCCGGTCGATGACAGTTCCGCCTCGGTCGGTGGGAGCGCGTCTCCCGAGAACAGCTCTACGGCCCCGGTGTCGCCGGTCCAGTCGAACACCTCGACATTGACGCTTATCGTGCCGCCGCCGTCGGGAGCGACATACCACAACGAATTGGCGATTTCGGTAACCGAACAGCAGAACGCATCGGCGCAGTTCGCGGTCAGTATGGAAAAATCATCGATGTCGAACGGCCCGGTGCCGGTGGGTGCCGCGTAGTTCGCATAGACGGCGTAGTTGAATACGAGGAAATCGATGGGGCTTTCGGTATTCGCCCAGCTCAGTTCATAATGCCTGCTGTTGGTGGAGCCTTCGCGGAATATCCCGCGCTCGTCGAGGTTCGACCAGTCGCCGAAGAATTGCTCGAGGGGCTCGGCGAGGCCGAGCGAATCGGTGAAATATTTGTAGCCCCATACTCCATCATACAGGGCTATATAATTCGGCGTACCGAGAAGGCCGTTGGTGTAACCGTACGGAACATCCGCGAAATCGGCGGGATTCATCGCGACGGTATACCCGTCGGCGTTGAGCACTTCCGGGCCGAATACGACGCCCCTTACATCGAAGCCGGGGAAGCGATGCATCGGCGTGAGTATCGGGTGATGCAGTATCACATCGACCGAGACCAGTTGCTGCGCGGGCTTGATTTGGAGCGTGCCGAAGTCGATGGTGAGGTTCATATGGGCAGGGGGTTCGAGGAAATACAGCGCGTTAAGGATTTTATCACCGGTACGAAGCCGGCTGATATCGACCTTGCCGGTACCGGCGTCGATGCGTATCTGCCACGAGCCGAGACACGCGGTGCCGTCGCCGATGGAAAATTCCCGCGATGCATCGGCCCCGTCCGGCGCGACGGAGTTCGATAACACGCCCGAACATCCGGTGATGATCATCGCAACCGCGAATATCAATCCCGCATATCGAATCACATTCATCTTCCTCACCTCAGCGGTTAATGCGTCTTCAACTTACTTAGATACGATATCACGCGCGGTAAAGAAAATAAAAATGTTGCCCGGTATTCCGATGCCGGGAACGAAGTCGGGTTGATGTTCTGAAGAAGTACTTTTCAGCTTGTATTAGAGATTATAATAGAGTATCTGCATGGTATGGACTTTGTATCCCGCGGCGGCCATGGTTCTTAGAATGTCTGCCGAGACCCGCCGATACATCGATAGAAACTGGGGCGTGATGGCATGGCTCGTAAAAATTGCTGGGAAGTGCTGGAATGTGGTCGGCAACCGGAGGGCGAGAACGTCGAAAAGCTCGGCGTATGCCCCGCTGCGCTGCCTGGAGATTACGATGGCCTTAATTCGGGCAAATGCGGGGGCAGGTTCTGCTGGGTTGTGGCAGGCACTTTCTGCAAAGGAGTGGTTCAAGGAACTTATGCTCAAAAATTATTGGCATGTGTCGAGTGCGAATTCTTTAAAATGGTTCAAGATGAGCAAAGCAACAGCTTCATGATGCTCCCTGACAAGGACAATATTCGTAAGCCCCTTTAATAGTTGGAGTTCTTTCGGGCTCGAGACACGCGCACCACAAAGAAAAACCCGGCATCGGAATGCCGGGCTGCATGATTTCCAACAAGATTTGTTTTCGTTTTTCTCCTACCAGTCCGATGGGATCGTCGTCCAGTATCTATACTGGTCGCCGTCGTTGCCGTAGTAGTCGTCATCGAGGTCGACGCATTCCAGCCGCTTGCTTATGTTCGACAAGTCCATTGTCTGGAACGATGCGGTGCACTGGTCGAAGTTGATGGAAATATTAGCGAGCAGAAGTGTAAGCCGACGGTAGCTGTTGCAATAGTATCCCGACGGCTGCTGGTAGCGCATGTACCAGTTGAGCCGGCACGCCTCGAGCGCTGGATCGGTCGAATCGAGCTCGACATCGGCGGTCGGGAACGGGTCCGGGTAGAGCGACCAGTAGTATGGCGCGTAGCTCCTGATAAATGCGCCGAACCGGTCGTATACATCTATACGCGAGCGCGGCCAGTCCGGTGTGTCCGGATTCTGCGCCGGCTGGGCGTCGGAGTTGATATACATGCTCTCCGTCGAATGAAGCACCTGTATGTCGAAAACATTTTGCGCGGCGGATATGGTCCCAAGCTCGTGGCTCCAAGTATCCTTGAGCTCATATGTGTCCTCAGCGCCGCGGATATACTGGTGCGCCCAGTATGCGCCGCTCGACGCCCGCGTCACGACCCACAGGTCGTCATCGACATCGAAATCCGCCGCGAGGAATTCCTCCCCTGTCGGCGCATCGATATCGGTTATAGATACCCCGTCCGATGTGATGATGTGAATGACATCAGGTTCGCTGTCCGATGCCCATGCCACACGGTCATCCAACCCGCAGTCGATGGTGTATATCTCGCCCGTAATCCCCGTGGCGAGTTCGATAACCGGGTTAAGGGGGTTCGGCATGGTGCCGGTGCCGGACTGGGTCATGTCGAAGCCGACGAGCGAGTCGTCGTCCTGCATTATCCAGTAGTCGTTCAGGTACATATGGTCGCTTTCGCGCTTGACATAATTTTCCTCGCTCGTATTCAGATCACCGCTGTAATATGTCGCGGAAAGATGCCGTTGGTTCTTGGACGAGCAGTCGCAGACAATTATGCCGATTATGTCGTCATCCTGCTGGCCGACTTCGTTCTCTACGGTAAGCGTCACATAGTAAAGGTCGGCCGTGCTGAACAGATGATTGACGAATTCGCCGTTCTCCGTGGGCGATGTATCACCGAAGTCCCATTCGTAATCGACGATCGCGTAGTCGTTGGCGTCGTATGAATTCGTGCCGTTGAAATGCACGGTCGTGCCGGGAGCTATTTCATACACGTCGGCGTCGGCAAGGGCCACGAGTCCTTCGGTGTTTATGGGAATTTCCGAGACGTCCGCTTCATATGTGAAATACACCGATACGGCTTCGCCGTTGAGGAATCCGCCATAGTCGACGGCGTTGCTTTCGACGGTAATCAGCAGATCGATGCTTCCCTCCGCGGGAGTGGCATCGGTGATTTCAACTTCGTATGTCGAATACCCTTCGCCTCCGCCGGTGGGCGCGCCGCCGGGGGTTGCGGGGAAGTTGCCTGGGGATTCGATCACGACATTATTCAAATCGGCGTTGAACCAGTCGTAAACATCGAGCTGCAATGTAAGGTCGCCGCCCAGGGTATTGCCATCGTTCCACATCGTATTGAGAAGCTCGGTGACTTCTACGCGGTATGCTTCGGGCCTGTTCGCGCCGGGCGCGAAGTCGTCGGGAGCCTGGAATGGCGGGCTCCCTTGCGGGAACTGCCAGCTTGCATCGACGGCGTAGTTGAAGACGAGCCCGTCATCGCCCATCTCGATGGTGAAATGCCGGACATTTTTCTGCCCTGCGCTGAACACCCCTCGATTCTCGATGGCGATATCGCTCAGCGGGTCGTCCGGGCCAAGGTCGTCGCAGTAGTACTTGTAGCCGTTGAGCGTGGCGCTGTAACCGGCGATGCTGTCCGGCGTACCGAGCAGCCCGTCGTTGTAGGAGAACATCGTGCCCTGGTTCACAGGGAATTCCGCCGGGTTCCACCAGCGGGTGAAACCGTCGGGATTCAGGAGGCGCGTGTCGCCATCACCGGGCATCGCGAGGTCCGGATTCTGGAAACCGGATACCGAGCCGTTGGAGATGAGCGTGCCGCACACATCGAACCCGGTGAATTCGGTCAGTCCGAGGAACGGATGCCGCAGGCCGATGTTGGCTTCGATCAGATTCCCGTTAAATTGGAGCGTTTCGAGCGTAAGATTAACGAGGGGGGGTGGTTCGAGGAACGGCAGCACGTTGATATGCATGTTCCCCTCTCGGAGGGGGACGACATCGAGAGTCATCGCCGCCGGGCCGGCGGTGAACTGCCACAAACCTCACATGTAATGGCTGGTCGAGAGCGCGGCTGCTTTCTCCGTATCCTGTACCGGCGCGGTAAGCGAGTTACCGCCGGAACATCCGATGGCGAAGAGGAGCATGGCAATCGCGATAATTGAAACTGCACGCCAATTGAGCATAGTCTTACCTCCTGGGCAACTACTCATCTATTTAGAAACGTATGCGTCCTGTTTTGATAGAAAAGCCCATGAAACCTGTTGCCATTGTCCCGGAGCGCGGGCACCCTTGCCCGCATGGAGAAATGGATTCATACCGACGAGGAGCCATACCGCGATTACCCCCATTGAATATGCCACGCCGCTTACTGCGAGTATCAGCCACGATGAGCGCGCGCTTGCGACCGCGGAAAGGGCAACCACCCACTCGTTCATCTTCTTCCCGCCGACGTAGAAATCGCTGATGCTTCGCGTTTTCGTGCGCGCTGCCCATAGCGCGATGCCGATTAAGGTCAGCAGGTATGCGCCGAATGAGAAGAAAAGCCAAAACCTATCCATCGTCGCTCACCCCGTTTCCGGTGAAATACGCGGCCACGGCCACAATGATTATTCAAAGCGGGATGATAAAGAGCAGTACATATGCACCTGTCAATGAGGGTTCCATAAGGCGTCCCCGGAGAGAGAGGATGGGGTACTATGCAGCCGATTTTAAACAAATGACAGGTGCTGTAAACAGCGATACAAAAAGCGGGCCGATGCCCGCTGAAAAGAAGCGGTATTGGGAGCAAGACTCGAGCATACATGTCGGAATCGTTCATGATTGTATTACCTAAGCTGTTACAAGGGAAAGCGCTTAAATTAAATGAGTCGAGGCGTTATCAGTGTAAATATTTTAATGATGAATATTTCTTGTTTTCCATTGACTTTGCATGAAGCGTGAAGATACTATTTTGTCAGCATAAATTCCCAGATGCATTACCTTGGGAAAGGAGGCTGGCTGTGAGGAATATCATCACGATATTGGCTTTCAGGGCATTTCTGCTGTTTACCGGATGTGACGGCGGAGGGGGGAGTGGCAATAACTACACTCCCGGTGAATTGTTCGTATGGTCGCTATGCGTTAAGAAGATGGATATATTGCAAGGTAATTATCTGAACAACCGGGATACTCAATCGCGACTGGCGGGCGAGACAATCGGTTATTGGTGCTAGGAAGCTGATTGCGTTGAGATGATGAATGCAGTGCTGGATGATGAAGAGGAAGACAGCGATGAAATGAAGGAAGTAAAAAAGCAGTTGAGGCAATTCTTCAGTGAGATGCAAGCTGTATGCGGCGAGTGCAGGGATGACGGGGAGCCTTCTCCGGGTCTGGCGAGAAAATTGGACGCTTTGTGCGAGCAATTCCCAGTCCCGAGGGAGACTTTAGAGACATAGCTATGATAAGGGCGGACGCAATGTACAAGACAATCGCTTTGATAATCATAATCATCATGATAGCTGCTCTTCAAAGCTGCGGAATGCAAGGGGATGCCAGCTCTGCGCGGCAAGCTTGCAGCGAGGATCCACCTGTTTTCAATTCAATAAATTGGCCGGAACCATTCTCAACACAGCAGAATGGGGATTTGGTGCTTACTGGCAATTTGATTTGTGCCGCGGGATATTTTGAGCCTCTCCCGGTCGCTGTGGATATATACCCGGCATCATTCATAGGCCCGCTACCTCAGTTCCAAGAACCACCATCGCAAGCGGAATTGCAGCAGGCATTACTTCAGCATCCCGTGGTTCAGGGATGGATTGCGAAGGCGCGAGCAGACCTTTATAAGCATGTTACTGAGGGTCCATTCCTCAAGGAGCTTGAGGATATGACGAAGGGCCTTCAAAGCTATTCCCTGTACTCGGATTATTTCAACTCTTACAATTATGTTGATTTCAATAATGGTAACTTCAGGATTGATTTCGAGGAATGGGCTCATCTGACGGGGGGCCAAAAGCTATTGATCGTATTCGCCGTTGACAAGGAAGGCAGGACAGGATTAAGCATGAATATCCTCAATGTGCCTGTCTACTATCCTGATTTACTGGATGAAATCGATCAGAGCTCCTCGGATTTCGCTGAAAGAATGGACGGTTTGAGTGAAGCTCTAACGGATGTTATAACCGTTTCCGGAAGAGATGACGATATCGCATTGCTTGAACCCTACATGGAATTTATACAGGAAGCCTTTGGAGAAGGCTATGATGAAAAGAACTGGGATACGGCGGCTGATAATCTTCTGGACGGCATTCAAAATGCTTCGAGCCTTATAGGCGATCAAGACTACCGCCTGATGTATGAGCTTGTGGGGGAGTATGTTGCCGATAGGTACAAGTTCAAGAATTTCATGGCATGGAGTACTCACTACGTTACTCTCGAGGCACAAGGTGAAACCTATCGCTATGAGCGAAACCTCGCGGCGGTACAGAGGATAATCGACGGATTCAATGAGTTTGACGAGCAATATACTCTTACCGATAGGGGCAACGGGGTACTTGAGCTTACAGTTGACATTTACTACGACATGGATGTCATCGCGCAGTTCTCTGTAATTGGAGACCCGTCAAATCCGCTTGTTGTTACAGGTTTTATCGGTGAACACACAATTGTGTCAGGCGATTATAATCCCTATTTCTTCAGCCTCTTTGGCATTTTTCAGGATGAGGGAATAAACTGGCCGCCTGTTGAATTGTGATTTTCACGCGGTTAGCCACTCTAATTCTCCATCAGAACGCCGTTCCTTCGCGCGATGTCGTAGTTATTCCCATCCAGCGTAGCCCAGACGGCATGCATGTCGCACTGGTCGGCGTCGAGTATCGCGTCGGGATCGATATCATCCGCATTGACGCCGATATCTTCCGGCGGGCCGATGGGGTCGCCGTCGACGAGCGTCAATAGATAGATAGACTTGTTATTCTCGTAGAAGAAAATGACAACTTCGTTCCCGGACTTCTCCCCAACCGAAATATGCGCGTCGTTGATTACAGCGGCGTAGTCGACGACGACCGTGGTTACAGGATTATCGAATGCCGAATCGTCGTATGTGTAGACCAGCTCATATCGGCTCGTGGATGAATTGTACTGCGTGAAACATATGTGGAATGTATCATTGCCGTCGATCCAGAGAGAGGGATTCGTCACCTGGCTGATGCCCGCGCCGGCGGTGTATACGATAATCGACCCATCCCATGTTTCATGCGGCGCGGCGTCGGTCGGATGCGCCAGCCGTATCTGCGACTGGGCGCCATTGAAATATGCCAGCCATATCATGCCCGCCGAGTCCTTCCCGCTCGAACGTACATGGCTCAGCGAACCATCGGTTACCACCTGGAATGACGGTACTGTTGTCCACAAGGTCGGGTCCAGTATTTCCGGGTATGCCGAGTGTTTGAGATTGATGCCGGCGCCGACATCGTCGATGGCATATACATAGCCGCTGCTATCGACGATGACCTCGAGATTATCTGATGCATAGGCGATTGCGGCTGCCCGCTCGTTGTCAGTGGGATGGTCCTCGATCCGGAAGAGGTCGGAATATGTTATGTCGCCGGAATAGCGGCTCGTGCAGTATGCATTCTCCTGAGTGCCCGGGGCTATCTTGGCGAAGTCGAGCCGCTGGTAGCTGTTTATCGACCAACTCCGCCAGTGCTCGTTGCCGTATGTTATCCCGTTATCGGTCGAATACCGCACCCATGTCACGCCGCCGTAGTTCGGGTCCACCTGGATATTCGAGTCGTCACCCACCCAGTGCAGCGCGATATCGCCGTCCGATTCCTCGCACAGCGCCGGGCTGAACTGGTCGAATTCGGAGACGTTCATTACGCTTGGATGCGCGCCGGTGAATGTGGCGATGTCGTCGAATTCCCAGTGATGTCCGGCGGGGGCTTCATCCGAAACCTGTGCCGTGTATGTGAAGTATGCCGTGGCGTTCGTGCCCTGGATGAATCCCTCGAAATCCTCCACGTCCGATGCCGCGCTTATGAGGATTTCGATTTCGCCTTCATCCGGTGTGGCGTCGCTGATGTCGAGCTCATATGTCGAATATCCCTCGCCTCCGCCCGATGCAGCGGCAGTCTCGGCCATCGCGAAATTGCCCGGGGATTCGATACGCACCACATTCATATCGGCATTTGCCCAATCGTAAACGTCTATCGTCAGCGACAAATCGCCGCCGGAATCGATGCCGTCGTTCCATAATGAATTCTCCGTCTCACTTACGGCAACCCGGTATGCCTCCGCGCGGTTCGCGTTCGCGGGAAAATCATCCGGGGCGCTGAACGGTGGTCCCCCCTCCGGGAATACCCAGCTTGCGTCGACGGCATAGTTGAATATCAGGCCGTCGTCGCCCATCTCGATTGTATAATGCCGTATGTTCTTCTGACCGGCGCTGAACATCCCACGATTCTCGATGGTGATTTCATCGAGCGCGTCATCCGGATTGAGGTCGTCGCAGAAATATTTACATCCGTTAAGAGTGGCGTTGTACCCGGCGAATGAATCGGGCGTCCCGAGCATCCCGTCGCTGTATCCGAAAATAGTGCCGGTGTTTACTGGAAACTCCGATGGATTCCACCATCTCGAATAGCCGTCGGGATTCAGAAGCCGGGTGTCCGATGCGCCGGGCATCACGAGCGCGGGGTCGGTGAATCCCGCGACCGACCCGCTTCCGATGAATATCCCGCACACGTCGAACCCGGTGAATTCTGTCAGGCCGAGGAACGGGTGACGAAGGCCGATGTCGACTTCGATTATGTTCCCGTTGAATTCGAGCGATTCGATGCTGAGGTTGACGAGCGGTGGTGGTTCGAGAAAGGGCAGAGCGTTGAGGTGAAACTCCGCCTGCCGAAGCGGGGTCAGTTCAAGCGTTTCGGCGGCCGTGTCGATCCTGCCTTCGAAATATCCCCACAGCGAATGGGAATTCTCGAGTGTTTGCGCACGTTCCGGCTCGGGAGACGAGATATCGCCACCGCTGGAGCATCCCGCGCACATGAATATAATTAATACAATCGCAAAAATAAATATTCTCATGGAAGCCTCCATCAGACCTGTTCAATCGAATAGATGCTAAAGGCGATTCATCTAATAATGCCGCGAAAACAAAGCTGGCGCTCGGACGCCGGCTGGTTTTCTCATTCACATGTTCTGTTTTCAGCTAATCGAGTGACAGGACGACGATCGAATCCTCGTCAGGGACGCTGAGATACAGGTCGCGGGGAACGGGGTCGAAAAGTATGTCGAAATACGGCCTGAACGGTTCGACGCCCCATCTCTGATATTCGTATGTCGTAAGGTCAAATACTCCGAATTCGTAATCAGGCTGGCCTTTGTCTTGGGGGGCGTACATGGTGGAATATAGTATATTATTGGCTGCATCAATCGCCATTTTTCTCGGGCCACCAGCTGTCTTGGCTTGCCAGTCTAACCAGTCTGGCTCTGTGAGAATCCATTGCTCCGCTTCACCAGTTAACACATTAATGATTCCTAATCCGACACCATCGCCGGCTTCACAGTTAAAGCCGCTAATTACTTGACCAATCCCCGGCAAGAGATAAGATGAATTACGTTCGCCACCCGGTACGGGAATTATCATATCGACTGAAAGGCTTGATGCATCGATGACGTAGCAACTGGTCCCGGATATTGTCTCACTTGACCCGATAAGCTGCCTCAGACGCATTTCAGGCGACATCACTACCAGTTTGCCATCTTTGTAAGACAGCCCTGAACGAAGGTATACACCCAGGGTCGCTTCTCTAATCAATGTAAAATCGGAGGTTCTGATCTCAAAGATTCGGCCGGTGTTGAGATTATCGGGCAATTCCAGAAAATCCACGCCTTCATCGACGTTCGGCCAGGTTCCGCCGCTTACATAAAGATAATCGCCGCAATCGTCTAAGGTAAGCTCGAAAACGTTAACGGGATACACGTCGATGATATCCATCTGGTGAGTTGTAAGGTTAAGCCTTGCAATCCTGCCGTTCCCGGAAGCGCCCGCTATCTGGGTCCCGTATAGATATGAGCCATTCGGGTCAATTTCAATATCGATGAATCTGTGATCGAGATTCACAACTTCCATCCCCATGGTAGATTTGTCTATAATGCCGATACCATCCACTATGGACGCATAAATCGTTGAATGATCCGGTGAGAATTTTATGTGATTAGGCATCTGGCCGGGATAGGCGTAAACATTACCTTCCGCGAACACCGGATTCGCGAGTAATAATATGAGGGCCATGCCCAATGAAATCCTGTAAAACAGGTTAGCATGCATTCTAACCACAGTTAGCCTCCTTTGCTACAATATATTGCGATGTTACCATATTTCCGGAACCGTCTTGCATCTCACCAGAGTAACTGTCAAGCCCGATTAATAGAAAGCTACTTGCGGCAGTCCGGATAATATGACACCGGAAAATAAAAACCGGTGCAAAAGGCACCGGTTGAATCGGAATTCGTTTGAAACTGAATTGCCTAATCCGGCATCTCATCGGGAAAGAAGACGCTCATATAATAGCCGTCCGTATCGTCCCCATGCAGCACGAACATCTTGCCGTCAAAATCGCTGCCGTCCATACGCTGCGGCTCGCCGATGATTGAATTCGAATCGCCGTAGCTTCCGGCCGATGTCCCTCCGGATGCCGAGCCTTCGAACACTTTTATCACCGGCTCACCGGCGACATAGTCGAGCACGTGCAGACGTCCGTCGGCATCGTGGGCGATGTCGCGCGCTTCATCGGTCCAGCAGTCGTCGCCGTCCGATGCCGCGCCGGTGCCGAAGTAGGAATTGTTATACACGAAACTCTTGTAATCGCTCGAACCGGTCAGTGTAAATGCCGCGCCGTAATAGTCAGGCGCTTCGAGGAACCACATATTCGTCCCCTCGATACCGGTATCCATACCTCTTACGTATTCGTGATGCACCCGCGAAATCCCGGTGTAGGTGTTGTTCCAGGTCTCGGTGTAGAAGCAGGGGTTTGGGTTGTATGCGGGCCCGTGATACGCCCTGACCATCACGATGTTCACGCTGTATGTCGTGTGGAAATATCCCACGAAAAGTATCTGGTCGTTGGCGAATGTGCCGGTGGTGCCGAAGTTGGCGACATCAACGAGCCAGTTGTCGCCGCCGCCCCATCCGCTGGCGAGGCCGTAAGTGCCGTCGGAATGATAAATCCATGCCTCGCCGTTGACCTGCGATGCCGATGACTCGATGAAGAATGTGTTGCCGTCGGCGGCCGTATCGCACCGGTCGAATGTCGACCAGGCGCCGACCGAGTACATATAATGCTCAACGAGGTAGTCTTCCGAAAGCAGGTATTTGTAGATTTGATGGTCGGTGTAGCCTATCCACAGGTCGCCGTTCGACGGGTCGCACCCGAGGTCGTACGCGCGCACTCCATCGCGCAGGGGTATATTCTTGAACGGGTCGACCGGGCTTTCATCGAGTACGGTCGCGGTCCCCGTTACATAGGTGGATGTATTGACGCCGTCCACATAGCCGCCGAAATCTTCCTGCTCGCTGATGACGCTTATAAAAAGCTCGATTTCATCCACCGCGGGAGTGGCGTCGGTGATTTCAATCTCGTATGTCGAATATCCCTCACCGCCGCCGATGGGCATGGACGCTTCGGTCAACGGGAAATTGCCGGGGGATTCGACGCGCACGGTATTCTGGTCGGCGTTGTACCAGTCGTAGACATCGACCGAGAGGGTCAGGTCGCCGCCGGAATCGATGCCGTCATTCCACAACGTATTCTCGGTTTCGCCGACAACCGCGCGGTATGCTTCAACACGGTTCGCGGCGGGCGGGAAATCGTCGGGCGCTGTATACGGCGGGTCCCCCTGCGGGAAAACCCAGCTCGCATCGACCGCGTAATTGAAGATAAGCCCGGCATCGCCAAACTCGATTTCATAGTGCCGGACATTCTTCTGCCCAGCGCTGAACATCCCGCGGCTCGACGTGGTTACATTC
>CAZSPL010000048.1:0-13804 GCA_964608735.1 uncultured Planctomycetota bacterium
CTCCAGAACTCCCAATTATACGCGCAAAACCGGGAACTAAAAGACCACAACTCTGCCTCTTGCAGACAGCGTGGAAGGCGCTCTGGCAGAGGTTTTTAGTAAATATCTTTTACCAACCGAGACATTGAAACCAGCAATCAATCATGGTATATGAATATTATTCAGGCAAGGAGGCGCGAAATGTTCAGGTTTGTATCGGGAAGTATTTTCCTGCTGATATCAATGGCATGTTTTCTGAGCGCTTGCGGGCAAACAGCCGGCCCGGTTGAGCCTCTCGAAGCATGCGCTGGTATTCCCCAAGCGGAAGAAGCCGTGGGTTCACACAGGCTTGAGGCATTCTATACATTCATCTGCGACCCCGAATCCGCCACGCTGGAGATAGTGCCGCTCCGGGATGCCGGGTTTCATCTCAATGTTCTCGTCTTCCTCGAACCGCCGCCGCTGGTCAACCTTACCATCGAAGGCCCGATTGAATTCAACGGGAATATCCTTGAAGTTGATATCGGGCTTCTGAATCCATATCTCGACCAAGATGAATTCTCGGGTTTCGATGTATGCGGGATTGTGTTTACCCACGGTTTTGTCAGCGGGTTTGCCGACCCCGACATAGTTATGCCCGGCCATGGCGACACCCGGCTATTGAATGCCGACGGATATACAAGATGGTGGAATCCGGCGGAATTTCCACATGGGCAAGCCGTTTTCAACTATATTGAGGGTCTTCTCGGGACGCCATCGTGGCAAGCCGATTTTAACTGCACTCTCAACGGTTACAAGTATTTTGCCGACGGGCTCGGGAAAGATGCCCCGATGACATCGCTGGATACGTCGAAAAGGAGTTGTTTCAGGGCGGGTCAGAAGAACATACGGAATTATCAGATTGACATGAGCGGCGGCTTGATATTCAACTATGCCGTCGACGCCTGCTGGGAAATGCCGGGGGGAGGACCGCCCTATAACGTGCCCGGGGATTTCCCCCCAGCGGCGAACCGGACCGAGGCTTACAACGCCATCGTCACGGAGACGGGTAATACGCTGTATTATGATTATTCGACGGGAATCGGCAGCGGGGAGTGGAGCTTCACTGTCGAGATCAGGGATCATTTCAGCCCGGAACTGGATAGCGTGGCGGTTGAATCGATTGCCGGTTTTCCATATACGGCCGTTGGCAGTCCCGTTGAAACAGGGGCGGATTATGCGAAATACGAATTCCTGCTGAACGGCGAAGAATTGCACCAGGGGGGCGATGCCCAGCTGCTTATCAGCGTGGGGTGCGAGGATACCGGCTATGGCGGCCTGCTGCCCGGCGAACCGGTGCGCGCTTATTTTGTTTATGAATTTGAGATCGCATCGAGCCAGGTGCCCGATACCGGTTGGGCGCGCACCTGGGGGGCTGAATATTACAACTGGAACAGCGGGGGGGTCGCGGCCGATGCATCGAACAACATATATGTCTGCGGGCAATATTTTCAGAACATCGATTTCGATCCCGGCCCAGGCGTGGAACAGCACAGCGCCGGGGATGGCGGATTTGATTTCTATATCAGTAAATTTGACGCTGATGGCAATTTTTTATGGGTGAAGACATCGGGCAGTGACAACGATCTGGTAACTGGGACAGATGTGGCGCTCGATGATAACGGCAACATTTACCTTTCGGGTTGTTTTATGGGCACGATCGATTTCGATCCCGGGCCGGGTGTTGACAATCATACGGCGGTCGGCACTGATTACTGCGCATACCTGAGCAAATATAACTCCGCCGGAAATTACCTGTGGACGATTGTATGGGGTGGGAATAATTACATATATGTCGTCAAACAAGAGGCGGATGCCGCGGGAGCGATTTATCTCACCGGCAGCTTCGCGGGAACCATCGATTTCGATCCCGGCTCCGGCGTGGATCAACGCACCGCGGACAACGGCGAGATCACATACCTTACGAAATTCTCCCCTGACGGCACGCATGAGTGGGTAAGGGTGTGGGGTGATGAACTCGGAACATTGCCGTATGATATTGATGTGGATTCATCGGGCAACGCGCTTGTTTCGGGAATCTATTACGGCACAATCGATTTCAATCCCGGCCCGGGGGTCGATGTGCATATTCCGAATGCGGATTTCGACGCATACCTGGCTTCCTACGATGCGGACGGCAATTTTCTCTGGGCATTGACATGGGGAGGCGATAACAATTTCCTCGGCGATCATGCGCGGGGCGTATCCCGGGATGAAAGCGGCAATGCTTATATTGCCGGCGATTTTTCAGGGACGGCGGACCTCGATCCGGGCACAGGCACGGCTCAATATACGGCGCTGGGAGTTGCCGATGCATTCCTGCTGAAACTGGATCCGGGCGGTGGTTACCTCTGGTCTTGCAGATGGGGGAACGATGGCGTTGATGGGGATAGCGCGAAAACGGTCGCAACGGTTCCGGGGGGAGGGGTGTATGTCGCGGGATCATTCAGCGAAACCGTGGATTTCAATCCCGGCCCGGGAGTCGAGAACCATGCCTCGAATGGCGACGGCGATATTTATCTGAGCAGGTTCACCTCAAACGGAGGGTTCCAGTGGGCTCGCACATGGGGAGGCGATTACGGATTCGATGACAAGGCCCAGGGGGTTGTTTCCGACAACAACGGGAATGCTCTTGTCGCGGGATGGTTCTTCGGCACCGCGGATTTCAACCCCGGGCCCGGGGTGGATATTCACACACAGACGGGGCAGGACAGGCATATCTGCTTGAGCAAGTTTCTTCCCAATGGAGGCTGGTAGCGGTCTTGCATGAAAAGTGAAACCGTACATCCGGGGTAACGGCCAGGGGAGAAATTTCTCCAACTATGTCATTTTACCTTCGATTCATAAATTCCAGGCACCGGGTCAAGAGGGGATTTCCCGCGCGCTTTGTTTCAAGGGACTTGACAAAATCCGGAGGGCATGGTAAGTTTACAAAGAACTCTGTAAACCAAAGTACTTTGCAAATTTTGAGGAGCTGAACCGATATGGAAAATGCCGATTTGAAAGCGTTAGAGAGGAAAGTTTATTTGTCCTTCAGCGAGGACGGCTACTACGACATCATCGCGGGCTTTGTTATAACCGCGATAGGATTCCAGGAGTTGTTCCTCAAATCGATAATCCCCATTATCATAATCATCATGGTGCCCTTCCTGATACTGGGGAAAAGGAGGGTCACATATTCCCGCATGGGCCATGTAAAATTCGGGCTGAAACGGAACCGCACCGTCTTCACCTGGCGGATCACCGTCTTCCTGCTCCTGATAGCGTGCGTCATCGCGACCATGTTCGGCTGGCTTGTTCCCGGCAACGGCGCGCCCGCGTTCTATAAATGGTTCTGGACGAATTTGCTGTTCGTCGGTGGAGTGCTTGTGGCGTTCGGCGTACTTATCGCGGCGATAGTCACCGGGATAAAGCGCTTCTACGCATACGCCGTCCTTGCCTGGCTCATCTATGGAATCGGCTTCGGCTTCGGATTGCCGACGTGGACTTATATCCTGTGCATGGGACTGATCGTGCTTGTTTGTGGAATCGTGCTGCTGATCCGGTTCCTGACGAAATATCCCGCCATCCCCGAGAAAACATTCACCGAGGGGGGAACCGATGCCTCCGCATGATAAACCCGGCAAGGGAAATCAGCCTATCGACAACATCGACAAGGTCATCCATGAGCCCGCGCGGTTCCTTATCATGAGCCACCTGTACATCGTCGACAGCGCCGACTATCTCTTCCTCATGCGCCAGACCGGGTTGACATGGGGCAACCTCTCATTCCATCTCAACAAGCTGTCGGAAGCGGGCTATGTGAAAATCAAGAAGGAGTTCGTCGGCAACAAGCCGCATACGATGCTCAATCTCACCGCGAAAGGCCGCAAGGAGTTCGAGGACTACAGGCGCAACATGAAACGCCTGCTGGAAAAGTAGGATGACAACCCGTTGCTCTAAACTGGTATATACTATCCCCGGGTCCGCGGGCGGGATTGGATGTATTTATGTCGGCTGAATTCTTCAAGATAACCTACATCGTTTTCCTTTTAATCGGGGGGCTGATTCGCGTCGCATACACGAAAGGACGCCGGCACGACGTGGTATCGATCGACCGTAAAACCACCCTCGATATCTATTTATTGCTCCTCGTTGGCGCGAGCGCCGTATTGCCTGTCGTCTACATCGCCACATCGTCGCTCGACTTCGCCGATTATTCCGCGCCCGCATGGATGGGCTGGCTCGGTATCGCGGTTTTCATCATGGCCTGGTGGCTCCTTTGGCGCTCGCATGCCGATCTCGGGCGCAACTGGTCGCCGTTCGTTCAGATAAAGGAAGGGCAGTCGCTCGTCACCACGGGAATCTACACTTCGGTCAGGCATCCGATGTATACAGCGCACATGCTGTGGGGGGTGGCGCAGGCGCTCCTGTTGTGGAACTGGATAGTCGGCCCGGCGCTGCTGATTTTCTTCATCCCGATGTTTCTCACGCGCGTCCCGCTCGAAGAGAAATTACTCACCGAACATTTCGGCGATGAATACCGGGAATATATGAAACATACGGGGCGGATCCTTCCAAGAAGGGGGAGACCGTAACTCTCCCGGGGAGGTGACGCGTTCCGGATACCGCATTATTGCATTCCCCTTGACAGCGCAGTAATATGCCCGACGTCCGGAGGGTCTCTGTTATGGCGAAAGAAAAAATCCTTGTCGTAGACGATGAAGAGAATATCCTCGAACTGCTTCGCTATAACCTCGAGAAAAACGGCTACAGGATCGCCACCGCGGATACGGGGGAGGATGCCATCGCGGCGGCGAGAGCATCGCATCCACACCTTGTCATCCTCGACCTGATGCTTCCGGGAATCGACGGTCTCGAGGTATGCAAGATACTCAAGAATGATCCTAATACATCGCGCATACCAATCCTGATGCTGACCGCGAAGGGAGAGGACGCCGATATTGTCACCGGGCTCGAACTCGGGGCGGATGATTATGTCACCAAGCCCTTCAGCATCAACGTACTGATAGCCCGTATCCGCGCGCTTCTCAGGGCGAAGGCGGAAGCCGCATCGGACGCGCCTGCCATCGTCAAGGTCGACGACCTCGTTATCGATCCGGCGAGGCATGAAGTTTTGCTCAGGGGCAAAGGAATCGACCTGACCCACACAGAATTCAACCTGCTTCACCTGCTCGCGGGACATCCCGGGCTCGTTTTCGCGAGGCAGCAGATAATTAATTCGCTGTGGGGCGAGGAGAAGCCGGTCACGGACAGGTCGATCGATGTGCAGGTGGTCGGATTACGCAAGAAACTCGGCGCCTACGGAAGGCGCATAATTACCGTACGCGGCGCCGGGTATAAATACAGGGACAAAAGAGATAAATAAGATGCGTCGACGAAGACTGCTCTGGCAACTGTTTCCATCGTATCTTTTCATCACGCTGCTTTCGCTGGCCGCGGTGGCGCTCTATTCCCTGTTCGAAATGCGGAACTTCTATCTCGAACGCGTATCGGAAGGGCTCGAAGCAAGGGCGTATCTCCTCGAAGAGCAGTTCACGAGCTTGTTCGATCCGCTCAACGCCACGGAAATCGACAGGCTGTGCAAGCGTATCGGCAAGAGCGGCTCGACGCGTATCACAATAGTACTCCCGAACGGGCGCGTTGTGGGGGATACCGATGAACTGCCATCGCGCATGGAGAACCACTCCGACCGCCCGGAAATCCAGGCGGCATTCAGGGGGGAGACCGGCAGGTCGATGCGGCGCAGCCCCACAATCAGAAGCAACATGATGTACGTGGCAATCCCGTTGATGAAGGGGGATGAAGTCATCGCGGTGGTGCGGACATCGCTCCCGCTTATTTCCATCGGGCGGGCGCTCAGTCCGATATACTACCGGATCGTCCTTGCCGGGATAGTCGTCGCGCTCATAGCCGCGGGAATAAGCCTCTACATCGCGCGCCGCATAAGCCTTCCCCTCGAACAGATGCGGCAGGTTGCGAAATCATACGCGCAGGGTGATTTCAAACAACTGCTTCCCGTATCACAGTCGGTGGAGATACACGGCCTCGCACAGAGCATGAGCGAGATGGCCAAACAACTCGATGAGCGCATCAGCACAATAACCAGCCAGGGAAGCGAGCAGGCGGCGATATTGAAGTCGATGGTGGAAGGGGTTCTCGCAATCGATATATCAGGAAAAATCATAAGCATCAACCGCGCGGCGGAGCAGATGCTCGGGTTGGACGCCGGGCTTGCCCCGGGGAAAAGCGTGCTCGAGGCGATACGTAACAGCGACCTGCAGGATTTTGTCGCGCGCGCGCTGAGTGGGGATGAACGCATCGAGGCGGAATTTTCGCTCCGGACCGCGGCGCCGAAATCGATCCAGGCGCATGGCACATCGCTTATCGGGAAGGACGGCAGGCGTGTCGGCGCGGTTATCGTGCTCAACGACATAACGCACATCAAGAGGCTCGAAAAAATCAGGAGCGATTTTGTCGCCAATGTATCGCACGAATTGAAAACGCCGGTGACATCGATAAAGGGATTCGTGGAGACGCTTATCGAAGGAGCGATGAACGAACCCGACGATGCCGCTCGGTTCCTCGGTATCGTCGCGAAGCAGGTCGAGCGGCTGAATTCGATACTCGAAGACCTGCTGCTCCTGTCGCGCATCGAGCAGGAAACCGGTACTCCCACGATTTCACTGGATGAGCAAGAGTTGTGCGCATTCCTCGAAGCCGCCGCGGAAAGTTGCATCATCCTGGCCGAAGACAAGAATATCAGCATTGTCAGAAGCTGCGCCGGGGAACTGAAAGCGAAGATAAACCGCCACCTGCTCGAAGCGGCGCTTATCAATCTCGTGGACAACGCAGTCAAGTACAGCGAGCCGGGGAGTAGCATCGAGATGGGATGCATGGAGACCGATGATGCTATCGAGCTTTTCGTGCGGGACCACGGTATAGGTATCGAGCCGGTTCATTTTCCAAGGCTGTTCGAGAGATTCTACCGCGTGGACAAGGGGCGAAGCCGCGACCTCGGCGGGACCGGCCTCGGGCTCGCGATAGTCAAGCACATCGCGCAGGCGCATGGAGGAAGGGTCGGGGTAGAGAGCATTCCGGGCAAGGGAAGCACATTCACTTTATATCTCCCGAAAAAAAAGTAGGGACAGTCACGAATGGCGCTTTTTTAAGGAATCCAATGAGCAATTGTTCTTATTGTAGCGCAGGCATCCTGCCTGCAATTTCAGGGGGTAGGCGGGAAAGATGCAGGCAGGATGCCTGCGCTACAATAAGAGCGCAATTTCCCGGATAGGCCCATTGACAGGATTTTTCTCTGCTTCGTTCTTAAAAATGCACCATTCGGGACAGTCACCTGTTTCGCTCGAAGATATACGGTTACTCGTAATGGCATAAGCGAAACAGGTGACTGTCCCTACTTTTTTTAATCCGCTTTTAATAATTCCCTAACGAATTCCTAACATTCGAAAACTATCTTTAGTCGCGTGTGAAGAAATGAGTCGCGATTGATTAGACAATTACAAAAGGTGTGTTTGTGAAGAAATTTGCGATGATACTCCTGAGCCTGTGCCTGATGGCGGTCGGCCTGGTGTTGTGTGTACCAGGCGAGCACGCCGTGGCTGCGGGCGGAAACACGATCGTCATGGATGGTTCCACCACTGTAGGCCCGATCGCCAAGGCGTTCGCGCAATATTATATGGGACTTCACCCGGATGTTAACATCACGGTAAGCGAATCCGGAAGCGGCAACGGCGCGAAGAGCCTCATCAACAGCGCGTGCGACATCGCCAATATGTCCCGGTTCATGAAGAACGAAGAATTTGGCGCCGCCATCGACGGCGGGGTTATGCCGGTTGCCCACGTCATCGCCCTTGACGGTGTCGCGGTCATCCTTCATCCGGCAAACCCGTTGTCGGGGCTGACCATCGAACAGATACGCGGTATCTACAAGGGCACCATCACGAACTGGAACCAGGTCGGCGGCCCGAACAAGAATATCGTTGTCATAAGCCGCGACACCAACTCCGGCACATATGAGACATTCGAGGGTCTCGTGATGAACAAGGAGAAAATGGGAAGCAAGACCGAGTATGTCGGAAGCAATGGCGCAGCGCGGCAGCGCGTTCAGAACACCGAGGGCGCTGTCGGCTATGTCGGGCTCGGCTTCGTGGATCGCACCGTGAAGGTGGTCAAGGTGAATGGCATCTATCCCGGCAACGATACCGTCAAGAGCGGGAGCTATCCCATCGCGAGGCCGCTTTATATGTTCACCAACGGCTATCCGAAATTGGGCTCTGATGTGTACCAGTTCTGCACGCTGTACCTGAAGCCGACGGGGCAGGAGATAATCGAGTCCCTCGGTTTCATACCGCTGACGAGCTACTAATCAGTGGAGAGGGCCGAAAGACTCGAATCTCCGGAACAGGTTGAGTGTTAATGGCAACAGCTCCACATTCGATACAGCCCGATGTCAGGAAGCACGGCTTACTCCTGAGTAAGAGAACCGGCCGCCTCAGGCGGCTGGCCTCTCTTGCCGGGTACGGCATCATGCTGCTGATCACGTCGAGCTCCGCCATCGCGGTGCTGTTCATTTTTTATTTCATCGCCCGCGACGCCCTGCCCTTCTTCCGCTTACAGGGCGCCGGGGAATTCTTCACATCGAATGCATGGTATCCATCCGGCGACCCCGCATCATTCGGCGCGCTTGCGATATTCTATGGCACCGCCATCGTCACCGCCGGTGCGATACTCGTCGCCGTGCCGCTGGGTGTGTCGGCGGCGGTATGCCTGTCCGATGTCCTCCCGTTCACGGCGCGGCAATTCGTCAAGCCGGTCATCGAAGTTCTCGCGGCTATCCCATCGGTGGCATACGGTTTCTTCGCGCTCGTCGTTTTCGCCCCGAAGCTCCAGGAAAACGGCGGCTACCTGCTTGCCGTCGCGTCATGGCTTATCGGGATTCCCGTGCTCGGGCTTGTTTCCATAATCATCGGCGAAATTATCGCGCGCAAATCGCCCGAATCGATGTCCGACAATGTGAGGATGTTATCCATCGCGGTGCTCGGCATCGCGAGCGTGGCAATCCTTTTCCATGTGAGTGGTAAGCTCAACGGGCTGGAGATATCGAGCGGCACCAACGCGCTGAATGTTTCGATCATCCTCGGGATCATGGCGCTTCCCACAATCGTGAGCGTCTCGGAGGATGCCCTGCAGGCAGCGGGCACGGATCTTCGTGAAGCAGGCATGTCGGTCGGTTCCACGAGGGCCGAAACAATCATGCTGGTTATCATTCCAGCGGCGGCGAGCGGTATCGCGGCGGCCGTCATCCTCGGGATAATGCGGGTCATCGGCGAGACGATGGTCGTGTGGATGGCATCCGGCAACGCCGCGCAGATACCGCATCCCTGGTACAACTTCCTCGAACCGGTGCGCACCCTCACCGCGACAATCGCCGGGGATATGGGCGAAGCGGACCAGGTCACGGGCTCCGCGCGTTACCACGTGCTGTTCGCCATGGCGCTCTGCCTGCTGGCGTTCTCGTTCGTAAGCAACCTCGTCAGCGAATGGATAGTGCTGAGGCAGAAACGGAGGATGGGAAGATAAGATGCGACTTGGTACGCGGAAACTGGTAGACAGGTCATTCACGGCGATGGGATTCATCTCCATCGGGCTGCTCGCGGCATCGCTGCTCGTTATCCTCCTGCCGATTTTCGTGAAAGGCTCCGGCGCTTTTGTATTCAAGGCGACAACCGAGCACCGGAGGCTGATGTATGACCTGTTCGGGCGCGGCGACAAGAATGCGCTCGATGCCGAAATCGCCGCCGCGATGGAAGCGCGCAAGCCGGTCTACGAAATGATTGCCGCATTCGAGGCTGAGCTCAGGAGCATGGGAATCGGCGAACGAACGAAATATGCGGAACCGCTCGATGAACTCAAGGACGCGGTGCGAACGCTGCTCGGGCCGTTCCCCGATGAACCGGTGCCGATACTTCTGCGCGACCAGTACGGCGAGACCCGTTACGACCGGGCGTTGGTCAAGTTGCACGATATCCTCTATATCGAAACGTACGATTATTCCGACCCGACGAAAATGGGTACGAAGGTGTATGTGCCGAGGGTAGATGATTTCAAGGGCACATCGCTCGAGCCGCTGTTTGCATATGTCGAGGAGAACGCCGGGCGCATGCTCAACCCGAGGCTCACATTCTACTGGCGGTTTTTATTCGATGAATCGTACGATTCCCACTTCTTCGGCGGGATATGGCCGGAGATGCTCGGGACGATATACCTCGCCCTCGGAGCGATGTTGTTCGCCGTGCCGATGGGTGTCATGTCGGCCATATTTCTCGTCGAATATGTCGGCGACAATCGCCTGATAGGCGTGCTACGAACATTCATCAGCACCCTCGCCGGCGTACCGAGCATCGTATTCGGCCTCTTCGGACTGGCGTTCTTTATAAATACCATACATATCTCCGGCTCCAAGAGCGTACTCGCGGGTTCGGCGACGCTCGCGCTGTTGATACTTCCAACCATCATCCGTGCATCGGAAGAGGCAATCAAGGCGGTACCGGTGACATACAAGGAAGCCGCGCTGAGCTGCGGCGCGAGCACATGGCGTACCGTGACCGGCGTGATTCTTCCCTCCGCGCTTCCCGGCATATTGACCGGCATCGTCATAAGTATGGGACGAGCCGCCGGTGAAACCGCGCCCATCATTTTCACCGCCGCCGTAAGCGTGGGCAAGCCGCTCGCTATCTGGCAGACGCTTTCGCAGCCGACCCCCGCGCTTCCGTGGAATATATACAACCTTGCCACCGAGCATGAAGCCGTCGATGAAATCAGGCACGTACAGTTCGGGATGGTTCTCACTCTCGTCCTGGTCGTGCTGATACTGAACCTCGCCGCGATAA
This sequence comes from uncultured Planctomycetota bacterium, assembly GCA_964608735.1. GTDB lineage: Bacteria > JAJVIF01 > JAJVIF01 > JAPKYR01 > CAZSPL01 > CAZSPL01. Next base: position 10,929 of record CAZSPL010000048.1, read on the forward strand.
TCATGCGCGCCCGGGTTCAGAAAAAATTGAAAGGTTAAACCGATGATTGAGTTCTCGCTCGAAAAACGTGTTGTAAACGACCAGGAGGAGATACCTGAATCCCGCGCGAACGATTTCCACATACGCGCCGAGAATTTCTCCGTCTTCTATGGAACCCATGAGGCGGTTGTGAAGAACACTTTCGGCATACCCACCGGTCTTGTGACTGCAATCATAGGCCCGAGCGGATGCGGCAAGAGCACATTCCTGAGGGCAATCAACCGGATGAACGACCTTATCCCCAGTTGCACCACATCGGGATTGCTCGAATTCGACGGGCAGGATATCTACGGCCCGCATATCGATGTCGTCACCCTCCGGCGCAGGATAGGCATGGTGTTCCAGAAGCCGAACCCGTTCCCGAAATCGATATTCGACAACGTCGCGTTCGGCCCGAGGATTCACGGCATGAAGAACCGGCGCGAGCTCGCGGATATCGTCGAGCGAAGCCTCACACGCGCCGCCCTGTGGGAAGAGGCCAAAGACCGGTTGAACCAAAACGCGCTCGGGCTTTCTGGAGGGCAGCAACAGCGGCTGTGCATAGCGCGCGCACTCGCTGTCGATCCGGAAATCCTGCTGATGGACGAGCCGACATCCGCCCTCGACCCGCGTTCCACCGCGCGCATCGAAGACTTGATAAGCGAACTCAGGGGCGAATATACCATCATCATCGTCACACACAACATGCAGCAGGCGGCGAGGGTGTCCGATTTCACCGCTTTCCTCTATGAAGGCGAGTTGATCGAGTTCGGCCGGACCAGGGAACTCTTCACCAAGCCGCAAAAGAAACAGACGGAGGATTACATAACCGGCCGGTTCGGATAGCCCGCCGTATCAAGGGTTGAAATATCATGGCCATCATGCTTCTGAAAGAAATAGAGAGGCTGAAGAAGAAAGTCCTCGCGATGAGTACGCTGGTCGAAGAGAGGTTCAGTCTCGCGGTAAGGGCACTCGAAGAGAGGGACACGTCGCTTGCGGAGGAAGTCATCAAGGCGGATGCCGAAATCGATGAGCTCGAACTCGACGTTGAGGAGGAATGCCTCCGCATCCTCGCTCTCTATCAGCCCGTGGCTATCGACCTCAGGTATGTGAACGCTATTATAAAGATAAACAAAGACCTTGAACGCATGGGCGACCTCGCCACCAAGATAGCATCCAAGGCTCGTGACCTTTCATTAATCGACAGGATATCCCTCGCTCCGGATTTCGGCCCGATGACCGAAAAAGTGCGTGAAATGCTCGGAAAGAGCCTCACCGCGCTTATCGAGCTTGATGTCGATGCGGCATATGTCGTGTGCGAGCTGGATGATGAAGTGGATGAGATAAACGCGGAGATTCAGTCGAGTATAGCCGGCATTCTCTCCGAGCATCCCGAATGGGCGAAGCAACTCATTCACTACACCAAAATCGCCGACAGCATAGAGCGAATCGCCGATCATGCGGGCAACATCGCGGAGGAACTCATTTACATCATCGAAGGCAAGGTCATCAAGCATCACAAGGAATCCATTAAAAATAGGACAGAGGATAAATTCAATTTCTGGTTGGAGAATCTGGGCTTATAATTATGCGAGCAAACCTTTCAAATAAATGGGGCTTCCTGGAGAGGGACTGCCATGTGTCTGGAGCTATATCTTCTTCTTGTGAGAGGGTCGGAAGATGTTCTGTCCACTTAGGAGGTGGAACTTGAGTCACAGATTGATAGTTGCAATGTTGGCTGTGCTTCTATCGTCGGTCATCGCTATCCCGGCATACGCAGGGGGATTCGATGACGTCCCGCGTGACCATTGGGCTTACAACGCGGTGCAGTACCTCTACAACAAAGGAATTCTCGAAGGTGAAGAATGGGGCAAGTTCAACGGGGATGAGACCATGACCCGCTACGAATTCGCTGTTGCGGTCGCCCGGATAGTCCAGATCATCGACGAGTGCTGTGAAGCGGGCGGATATATCGAAAACGGGGAATTGATCGAGGTGTCCGCCGATATCACGGCAATCGCCAATGAGCTCCAGAAGGAATTCGACGCCGAGATCGAATCGATACGCGCGACCCTCGCGGAGCACGCATCGAGGATAGAAACCCTCGAAGCAACGGTGCAGGAGCAGGGCGAGGCGATCGAGGATGTTTCCGCCAAGGTCAAGGAGCAGAAATTCAAGATCGGCGGCGACGCCCGGCTTCGTCTGGAGGGCAAGTACAACTCCGACGACAGCCAGGTGCAGCGTCCGAGACTGAGGTTCCGGCTCAAACTGGAGGGAGACATCAACGACGAGTTCAAGATGAAAGCCCGTCTGGCAAGCGGTTCGTCGTCGGACCCCACCAGCACAAACCAGACGTTCGAGAACGAGTTCGACAAGAAGGTGCTCTGGATCGACCAGGCGTGGCTCGAATGGACGCCTTCCAATGTCGAAGGATGGACATTCTATGCCGGTAAATTCGCGCCCAACTGGATGAACACCCTCATCACTTTCGACTCGGATGTCAATGTCGAGGGCATCGCCGAATCCTACAAGAGCCCCGTGGGATTCGTCGTCAACCTCGCGGAACTCGTTCCCGATGAGAAAGGTTTCTACATCGTCGCGCAGGCTGGGATGGAAGATGTCCTCACCGAGGGACTCGATGTGTATGCCACGTGGCATTTCATCAACGACCAGGCGTGGCAGTTCATCGAGCAGAAGCTGATGGACGGCGAGTTGAAGAACCGGATGAAACTCGACCGGGTCGATATGGATGAATATTCGGCCATCGACCTTATCGCGCGGTATGCCTTCGATGCCGGCGGGACCCCGATGAGCGTCACCGGCAACTATGTGCTCAACCTCGCAAGCGACGCGCAGGA
>CAZSPL010000048.1:13904-19396 GCA_964608735.1 uncultured Planctomycetota bacterium
GACTACAACCTGTTCCAGCTCGATTTCGTGAGCAAGGTTTAACCTTTCACGCGGGGGGGAGATGATACTCACGACCATCTCCCCCTCGCTAACATTGATACCACAAAGGGTTCATATAATTCCATCTCATTCAGCCCGGCTCATGTATGCCGGGTTTTTGCATGCCGGCAAGCAAGGGACAGTCACCTTTGAACGCAATTGCCAAGAGCCGTTGGCGGTATATTCAAAGGTGACTGTCCCTGTTCCGCGGTGTAAAATTATTCCCCCGGGTGCCGCCTGCAAACGAAAAGAAACTGAGCGCAAGCGAAGTTCCGCATCAGCTTGTAGGTGAAACAAGCTACATATTATCGTCCTTATATTTCTCCGGTGCGAGCTCTACTGCTTTCGCGAAGTCGTCTAAAGCTCCTTCAATATCACCAAGCTTCTTCTTTGCCAAGGACCGGTGATAATAAACTTCGGCATTGTTATCATCGAATAGCAGCGCGTCGGTTAAATTTTCCATCGCATTTTCGTAGTTGCCCATTTCGAATTCCCTTATTCCCAGCTCGAGCAGATCGTCGGGATATCGAGGATTGATCTCAAGAGCCTTCCGCAAATCGTCAGCCGCTCCCTCCCTGTCGCCCGATTCAATTTTAATCATAGCCCTGTATTTGTATGAAGGCGCATACCCGGGATCGGCATCAATGGCTTTGTTCAGGGCGGTCATCGCTGATTCGTAATCCCCGAGTTTATACAGCATAGTTCCCCTGGCTTCCTGTGCCTTGGCAAATGTGGGATCCAATTCAACCGCATCATTGAAATCTTCAAGCGCTCTATCGAAATCCCTCAGCTTGGAATGCATCATTCCTCTACCGAATAACGCCCATGAATTGTCTTCGCCCAATGAGATGGCAAGGTTATAGTCTTCAAGCGCGTTTACATAGTCGAGCATCTCTTCCTTTGCCCTTGCCCTGTTGTAGTATGCCAAACCGAAATTGATATCCAACGCTATCGCTTCATCAAATTTTTCGATCGCGCCTTCATCGTCTCCCATCAAGCCTTTTGCTAAACCAAGATTGTTTAAAGCCTCCTTGCTTGAAGGGTTTATTTTGAGCGCCGCCAATTCATCATCGACAGCTCCTTTGTAGTCTTCCAATGCAATTTTTACGAGTCCCCGATTTACATAAGCGGCATAGTACTGGTCGTCTTCAGTTACAGCCGCGTTAAGATCATTCAATGCGGATTCGAAGTCCTTCAGCATGTAATACGAATGCCCTCTTTCGTTCAGCGCGGCGACATTGCCTGGATGCGTCTCCAAAAACCTGGTGTAATTCTCGATTGCGTTTTCATATTTCCCATTGAGATAGTCTAAGTGCGCGCGCTCGAAGTAGCCGCTGGCTCGGTTACAACCGGGCATGAAGAGCATAGTTATAATCGAAACTGCTATGGAGCAATTTCTTATCCGGTTATACATGGCTCCTCCTGGCTTCATCTATCACTCAATAACCCCATACTCCAGCTCCGATTCCAGCTCCGCCATGCGTGCTATCTGGCGCAGCATGCCGCGGAAGATGTAGCCATGAAACGGGTACATCACATACCAATAAATAAGCCCGAACAATCCCTTCGGGTCGAATATCGCCGATATGCGAATCGTCGAGCCGTCCGACGCCGGGTTGATCTCGAAATCGAGCCACGCGCGTCCCGGGGTTTTCATATCGGCCTTAAGGCGTACCCACCATTCGGGCTTGCGGAATTCGACGCGGAAACAGTCGACGATATCCCCATCCTTTAAATCATTGCACTCCGGCCTGCAGTAGCGCATCCCCGGCCCGCCGACAGCCCGGTCCGCCCATCCCCTGAGGCGCCACATCGTGTTACCCCAGTACCACCCGGTCTTGCCGCCGATACGCGCTATCGGTATGAACGCCTCGTCGGGCTGGCTGTACACACGCGCGACATATGTATCCACGTAGCGGTAACCGAGCTTGTATCCGAACCACGGCTTGCGCTTGAACCCCGCGAGCCGCACCGACCATTTCGTTTGCTCGAACTCCTTGTCCTCCTCGAGCATCGCGAGCTTTATAGCCCTCGCGGTACCGACCGGCTTGACATCGAATTCACGGCGCGCCGAGTCATCCATCACCACCGTGCTCGAACGCATCCCCTCGAAAAGCCACCGTCCGACGCGGTAATATTCCGGCGCGACCACAAGCAATGTGAGGCTCGACAGGCGCGGGGTAAGGAGCGGCATCGGTATGGTGATTCGCTTGAGCCTCCGAAGCCGCGCGTAGTGCTGCATCAGGCATATGTAGCACGACACTTCGCTCCCGCCGATCTCGTATATGCGGCTCGCCCCGGTCGGACGTTCGAGCGCGGCGGCGAGGTATTGGATGACGTCGCCGATGTAGATCGGCTGGCAGTTTGTGGTGGCCCATTTCGTCGAGAGGAAAACCGGGACGCGTTCGGCGAGGTCGCGCAGTATTTCGAACGACAGGCTTCCCGCGCCGATGATTATCGACGCCCTGAACTCGATGACGGGCACGGCCGAATCACGGAGCACCTCGCCCACTTCGTGCCTGCTTCTCATGTGCATCGACTTCGCGTGCGCCTCGCTCAGTCCGCCGAGGTAGATTATGCGCTTGACGCCCGCTTCGGCGGCGGCGCGCCCGAAGTTCAGCGCGGCCTCGCGGTCGATCTCGTGGAAATGCTTCCCCACCTCCATCGAATGTACGAGGTAGTATGCCGTATGCACGCCTTCGAACGCCGGGCGGAGCGTTTCGAAGTCGAGCAGGTCGCCCTTGCAGCATTCAGCTTTCGGCCCGTTATGATTGACGTACATCGCGGGATTCCGCGCGAGGCATCGCACGCGGTATCCGCGCGACAGAAGCTCCCGCGAAAGGCGTCCGCCGACATAACCGGTCGCCCCGGTTACGAGGATGAGGGAATCTTTATCGAATTGCGCAGAATCGTGAGGCATCTTTACTATACCGTCCGGTATTCTGATTATAATGATACCCTATAAAGGCAGTGAAATCGCAAGAGGACACTGGGATCGCGGGCTGCCAGCCCGCGAACCCAAAGAGCAGAACGTGTGGCACGGTCTGCGCGAGCCCTGCGAGCGCTGAGGGTGGTCTTGTTTAAATTCGGGGGAAACGAGCTACAATACCGTCGGACGGAACACAAAATGAATATCGTAACCGGCGCATTCGGATTCTCGGGGAAATACATCACGCGGCTGCTGATCGAGCGCGGTGAGGATGTCGTCACGTTTACAAGCAAAACCGGCAAGCCGAATCCATACGGCGACAGGCTCAAGGTCGCGCCGCTCGATTTCGGCAACCGCGATGCGCTCACCGAAACCATGCGCGGTGCCGACGCGCTCTTCAATTCCTACTGGATACGTTTCCCCATGGGTGCGATGACATTCGACAAGGCAATCGAAAATTCAAAAACGCTCATACATGCGGCGCGTGACGCGGGCGTGAAGCGCATAGTGCATATCGGCATCGCGAACCCGTCGCTCGAATCGAAGCTTCCATACTACCGGGGCAAGGCGATGGTCGAGGAGGAAATCCGGCGCTCCGGTCTCGGCTATGCGATTCTTCGTCCCACAGTGATATTCGGGGATGAAGGCATACTGATAAACAACATCGCGTGGATTATCCGCGCCTTCCCGGTTCTGCCGGTGCTCGGCGACGGCGAATACAAGCTGCAGCCGATTTATGTGGAGGACCTCGCGCGGCTTGCAGTCGATGCCGCGCTAAGTAACGAGAACATCGTCAAGGATGCCTGCGGCCCGGAGATTTACACATACAACGAACTCGCGCGGATGCTCGCCGGAAAAATCGGCGCGAAACTCAGTATGCTCCACCTTCCCCCGGCGCTCGCGTATGTCGGGTCGAAATTCGTCGGCCTGATGAAAGGGGATGTCGTGCTCACGTGGGATGAAGTCATCGGCCTGATGGACAACCTCCTCGTCTCGAGCGAACCACCAGTGGGAACGAAGAAGTTGAGCGAATGGGTTGAAGAGAATGCGGATAAAGTAGGGAAAGGATATTTCTCGGAACTGAAGCAGCATTACAGAGCAGGTTGAAATGTAGTAGGATTTTTCCGGTTTTATTACTTGACATCCCGGCCTTTGCTTACTATACTATTGTATAGTACGGAGGAAGGATACGCGGGTCTAATATCAATGCCCAAGCCATTCGAAATACGCGATCCGATTCATGGCTTCATAGAGCTCAACGATTGGGAACTTGAGATTATTGACCATCCGGTATTTCAGCGCTTGAGGAGGATAAGGCAACTCGGGCTTACCGATATGGTTTACCCGGGGGCGACTCATACCAGGTTCGAGCATTCCCTGGGGGTTATGCATGTTGCCGGAAGGATGTTCGATGAGATCGTCAAACGAAGGCGGGATTTCCTGGAGAAGGAATTGCGTTTTGATGAAGCGGGATTACGAAGGGACCGCGCTCTCGTCAGGTTATCCGCGCTTCTTCATGATGTCGGGCACGCCCCCTTTTCCCATGCTGCTGAAGGCTTGATGCCCAGGGACAGGGGACCCGTCGGGATATTCAAGCATGAAAATTATTCAGGTGCCGCAATCAGGTTCCTGATGGGAGACGTCATTGAAGACCATCCATCGAATCAGAATTACAACTTTAAGGCTTCGGATATCGCCGATTTTCTTGAGGGAAGAACCTCCCTGGGACGAACCCTCCTTTGGAGAGCGCTTATTACAGGTCATCTGGATGCCGATCGTGCGGACTACCTGTTGCGTGATTCCTATCACGCCGGCGTGGAATATGGGAAATATGATCTCAATCGCGTTCTGATTTCAATGACTGCGGGTATAGATGAGGAAACTGATTCGCCGGCTATTGCAATCGACGAAGGCGGTTTACATGCGGCGGAAGGGTTGATTATCGCCCGTTATATGATGTTCACGCAAGTATATTTCCAGCATACCCGCAGGGCTTATGACCACCACATTAACGGCTTCCTGAAATCATTGCTTGCCGAGGAAGCCGGTGATGAAAACGCCACGTTCCCGCCGCCGACCTCCGAGGAGAATATAAGGAAGTACCTCGAATGGACCGACTGGAAAGCTCTTGGATTGCTCGCTGAAGGAAGGGGAGGAGAAGATGGCCGGATTATCAGAGAACGGAATCATCATAGATGTGTATTCGAAACGAAAGAAGTCCCGGACCAGGAAGACCATGAAATGCTTGATCTTATCTCAAACGAACTTGGAGAAACCATCGCCTTTATCGATGATCCACCTGAGCAGTCCTGGTACAACTTAGCGAAGCCGGAAATCAAGATCCTCCAGCGTGCGGGTGAGAGAGATGAAACATTGCATAATCTATCCCGCTTATCTAAGATTGTGGATAAGATCGGAAGCGTGAGTAAGAAGCGGGTTTACGTGGCGGCGCATAATAAGGATTCAGCTCCCGAAAAGGTTGCGAAAATCAGAACTGCCAGGGAGAGAAAGAAATGACCGAGCT
>CAZSPL010000049.1:0-9908 GCA_964608735.1 uncultured Planctomycetota bacterium
AATAGAAAAACCTCGGCAGCGGTTTCCCTTAATTCTTCATCCGCATCATTCTTGGATAACCATTCGATCTTATCGATGTAAGGAAGAGCATCCACCTTTATGGTCTGGCCGATTGTCGATAAAGCCGACCGTCTCACCTCGGGGCTCGGATCGTCAAGGGCAATGGGTAACATCTTTATAACCTCTTTCTCACCCTTATAGGAAGAACTGAGGACTATCCATGCCATGGCCCTCCTGTACTTATTCGGGTGTTCCAGGTCTTGTATCGCATTATTAAAATTGATCTTTCCGTCATCCCTGGGAGTTGTCGAGCATCCGATGTTCAGGAGCACGGAAAAGGCCAGGACGATGTATATAGGGAGCATCCTCAGCATCATTTAAGCTGAATCCTCCTTCTTGATAAAGTTCCTTGTAATTTGTAATCCGGCAATTCGTTTCCCGGCATCGGAATGCCGGGCTACTTGAGGAAATCCAACCTCAGCGCCTTAATAAACCGTTCGTTGTAGTACCCCGTATCCATCCTGCCGATGCAGACCTTGCCCTTGGCGGAGGAGGCGTGCACGAATTTGCCGCTGCCCATATAGACCCCCACGTGGCTGATGCCGGGGCGCGTCGTATGGAAGAACACCATGTCGCCGGGCTGCAGGTCGTCATAGTCGACCTCGATGCCCCGGTCGGTGTTCGAGAGGTCTTTCGCGGAACGCGGGAGGCTGATGCCGTAATCGCGGCGGACTATCGCCCATATAAGGCCGGAGCAGTCGACGCCGCGGTTCAGATCCTCGCCGCCGTAGACATACTTCACCCCGAGATGATCGAGGCAGGCGTCCATAAGGGCCTTCCCGCCGGTGGAAACATAGTCGTCCTTGTAATTCTTCAGCGCCGACACATCGTGCTTGCCCGGGAGCTTGATTATCTGCCCGGGGATGATGTAGTCGACGTCGGTAAGCTTGCTCGCCGCGCAGATGTCATCGATGCCCAGGTCGAAGCAGTCGGCGATATACGACACGCAGTCGCCGGGTTCGATGCGGTAATAGGTGTCGGTGCCGTCATAGTAGCCGTTGATGGAGAATTCTTCCTGGCGTGACGTGAAATCGAACACCGATGAATCGACGGCGTTCTTCGCGGCCGATTCGACATCCTTCACCGTGATGGGCGGAAGCGCGCCGCCGTTGTAGTCGTCGATATCCTCCGCCACTACTACCGGCGCGCGTTTCTTGGCGGGCTGGTCGTTGGACGCGGCGGGCGGGGGCTCGGCGGGACGTCCCGGCACCTTGAGCTTCTGCCCGGGATGCACGTAATCGCTTATATCTATATTATTAAGCTCGCACAGGTAGCTTGTGGTTATGTCGTGCTTGTCGGCGATGATGCTCAGGCAGTCGCCGGGACGCACCGTGTAGTCGGAGAGCACGATTCCCCGGTCGATGGGTCCGCCCGCGCCGGGGGGAATCCTGAGCCGCTGGCCCACCGTAAGGATGCTCTGCTCGGTGAGGCCGTTGTATTCGAGCAGCCGTTCGGTGGAGATATCGTAGTTTCGCGCGATGAGCCACGCCGAATCGCCGGGCCTCACGGTGTAGATTTCGCCGTCGCCCGCGGGATGGCCCGCCTTGACCGCGCCTTTCGGCGGGATCGACAGCACCTGGTTGATGAAAATCGGGTCGTCGGGTTCAAGGCCGTTGAATTCGGCAATCTCCGCCACCGCGACGTCGTAGTTCCCGGCGATGACGGAGAGGCATTCGCCCGATTTCACCTTGTGCTCGATCATCCTGGTGTAGTCGAAGTCGTATTCGCTGGGGATGGTGAGGGTGCGTCCGATGGAGAGGATGTCATCGTCGCCGATGCCGTTGGCGGTCATCAGCTCGCTGATGGAGACATCATATTTGACGGCGATGTCCCAGAGGGTATCGCCGGAGACGACTTCGTGGCTGAAGTCGGCGAACGCCGCCGCCGGGATGAAAAAAAGCACGAGCGCTAATGCGGCGGCAAAACAGCCCGCCATCCGCTTCGTGCGATGCTCAAAGAAAATATGCATACGTCTCAAACCTTTAAAAAGTACCACCCGGTGGGGTACATCAACCCTTGCCCCTCGAGATTGATTTGCAACGCCCCGATTTTAGCAATTCAAGGCCCGAAAATCAAAGAGCGCGGTCAATTTTTACATGCCCCCTTCAATCCTTCATCGGCTGCAGGTTGCCGCTACTTTAAATTAAATTCGCATTCACGGGGGATTTATTGACGGATTTTCAGTCCGCGATTTCCGGCAAATCGAGCAGGAATCGCCATGCAACCGGTAAGAATCATTACCGCTTCGGGCTCAAACCGGTAAGAATCATTACCACCCCTGCAGGATAAAAAACCGCGCGTCCGGCTTGTGTTATAATCCATCCGGCGTAAATGCCGAGGATTCAGATCGAGGAGCCGTTGTATGACCGAGACCACGGATGTCAGGGTGCGATTCGCCCCCAGCCCGACAGGTACGCTGCATATCGGAAGCGCGCGCACCGCGCTGTTCAACTACCTGTTCGCCCGGCGGCATGGCGGGAAATTCGTGCTGCGTATCGAGGACACGGACCAGGTACGGAGCACCGTGGATTCCCTCAGGAACATAGTCGAGGGCCTTATGTGGCTGGATATCCGCTGGGACGAGGGCCCGGCATACAGCCTGCCGTCGGAAGATGGGGAGTTCGAGTCGACGGGGCCCTACGGGCCGTATTTCCAGCACGAGCGCAGGGAGAATCACCGGGCATACGCGAAAAAGCTCCTCAATGCCGGCCTGGCGTATTTGTGCGACTGCCCGCCGATGGAAGAGGTCGCGAAATCGAAATGCCGCTGCTTCCTCCGACAGGATGAAATCGGCGACCCCACGAAGGCATCGGCGAAGTTCCGCGTGCCCAAAGGTGTAACGGTGGCGCATGATTTGATAAGCGGCGATGTCGAATTCGATAACGAGTCGATAAGCGATTTCCTGATAGTGCGCCCGAACGGCTTCGCGACATACAACTTCGCGGCGGCATGCGATGATATCGACATGAAAATTTCGCACGTCATACGCGGGATGGACCACCTTTCGAACACGCCACGGCAGATAATGATATACAACGCTCTCGGGGAACCGCTCCCGAAATTCGGGCACATCCCGCTGATACATGGCGACGACGGGGTGCGGCTTTCGAAGCGGCACGGGGCGGTTAGCGTGAGATGGTATCGCGAGGAAGGATTCCTGCCGGAAGCGTTCGTGAATTACCTCGCGGCCCTCGGGTGGTCGGACAATACGGATGAGGAATTCCATACGATGGCGCAGCTCGAGCGGAAATTCGATCTCGCCGGGGTCGCCAAAAGCCCCGCCAAGTTCGACCTCGACAAGCTCATCTGGTTCAACGGCAAATATATCAGGCAACTCGACAGCGACGCCCTTTACGCGGCCTGCGAACCTTATCTCATCGAAGCGGGGCTGATACCGCCGAGGGGGATTTCGCCCGGGAAGAAGAAATGGCTCAAATCGACGCTGTGGTTGTACAGCGAGAGGATACGCTATTTCAAAGAGGTCCCCGAGAAGGTGGAGTTTTTTTTCAACGACCCGCGGGAATACCTGCTGAAGGATCTCAAGAAAGCCAAGGTCGATAAAGATGCGCTGTTGATCCTGAAGGAATATCTTGCGTCTCTCAAAGCGAGCAGGGATTTCAACGCTAAAGGGCTCGAGGAACTTACGAACGCTTTCTGCGAGAAGCGGGGGATCAGCCTCGGACGCCTGGTGCATCCGCTGAGGCTCGCGCTCACGGGTAAGCCGGTAAGCCCGGGGATATTCGAGACGCTCGAGGCGCTGGGGAAGAAGCGCGTGGTGAGAAGGCTGAGCAAGTTCGTGAAGCGGGTCGAGCCCGTCGAGTGAGGGCATCGCGGCCACGCGAGCGCGTAAAGTTAAATAGGATAATATTTTCGGCGATGCCCGCGCCGCCGGTGGAGGGGTATCAGGGGCGTCAAATGACATCTTCATGAACCACAAACTGGGCTCCCTCGCGCGACCCCGATGGGATGGGGATTACGTAGAATGTAATATTATAATATATTATGATATACACGCCGATTCTCTGGAAGCCCTGAAAAAATAGGGGTTACAGGTACATTTTCCTTGCGGGGGGTAGGATAATAATATATAATCGAAGTTGTGATGGGCGTTAGCTGAAAGACTTTTTATCCTGTAACCCGCTTGGAGACGCCCATCAGGAAGACCGGGATTGTTTACTATAGTTTGCTAAATCGCCGAAAGGCGTTATAGAAAGAGCAAATACCTTTTAAAGGAGGACCTGATGAACAAGCAGCAGCTTATCGAAGCCATCGCCAACGAAGCCAAGCTCAGCAAAGCTGACGCGAAGCGGGCGCTGGAAGCCTTCACCAACAACGTCTACAAGTCGTTGAAGAAGGATGAAGAGGTGCGACTTATCGGCTTTGGCACCTTCAAGGTCAAGAGGCGCAAAGCGCGCAAGGGAATCAACCCCCAGACCAAGGAGACCATCAAGATCAAAGCCCGCAAGGTACCAGCCTTCGTCCCCGGCGCGGAGCTCAAGAACTCCATCTAAGCTGAAATCAACGGAAGGTTGTAAACGAGCCCCGGAAACGGGGCTCGTTTGGCGTGTAGCTCCCGCGGCATTTGGAAATAAGGGGTAAACGATGAATTATACAAATGCAAGCTGTGCTATATAAGGCTATAGGCGGGCGACCCTTAAAAACCTTAGAAATAAAGGGGGTTTTAGGCATCCTACCCCTTGCATGCCTTATGAATCGCGTAATATAATTTTTTATACGGTGGGGCGCATGCAGGTCGCGCCGGAAATAAATATTCGGGAGGATGTCATGAACAAAGCGCAGCTGATCGAAGCGATTGCCCAGGAGTCCGGATTGACCAAGGTCGAAAGCAAGCGAGCACTTGAGACGACCCTGGATATCATCCACAAGCAGCTCAAGAAGAAGTCTGAAGTCAGACTGGTTGGCTTCGGAACCTTCAGCGTGAAAGAGCGCAAGGCAAGGAAGGGTATCAATCCCCGCACAGGAGAGCCCATCAAGATCAAGGCTCGACGGGTGCCCCACTTCTCGCCGGGCGCGGAGCTCAAGAAAGGACTGTAAACGGCACGCGGATCAATTCAGGCAGTACTGCAAATTCCCGGGTTCATCCCGGGATTGCTTTATCTACTTCATGCTCTTGGCATTGGCCCGCGGCATTGCAAGCATTGAACCCGGCGGTTTATACTTGCGCGTGATGCCGACGGTCGAAGAGATACGCGCGAGGGGACGCACCGCCGGGCTTATACTGCTCGGTATTCTCATCGCAGCCCTGCTCATGAGAATCTGGGGAATGGGATTCGGGCTCCCGCAGAAAGTGCATCCCGACGAACCGCTGCTCGTGGACCGAGCGATTGAAGCGGCCGCGCATGGAACTTATAAGACCGGTTTTTACCACTGGCCGAATTTCATCATCTACCTGCTTCATTTCGAATACATCGTCGCCTATACCGTCGGCCATGTGACCGGCGCGTTCCCGTCGAGAAACGACCTCTTCGATTCCTACTTCACGAACCCGACGGTTTATTTCTGGATGGGCCGTCTCACCACCACGATGTTCTGTCTGCTTGGGATGGTCTGCATTTACATGGTGGGGAAGAAGGTCGGCGGACAGGGGGCGGGACTTGCCGCGGCGGCGCTCATGGGATTCGACGCGTTGTTCGTCGAGCATTCGCGCTACATAACCCCCGACATCCCATCGGTCGCCCTGATGATATATGTCTGGTACTGCCTGCTGGAATATACGGGCACCGGGAAATCGTGGATACTCTATTCGGCTGCGTTCGTGGGCGGCGTGGCGGTGAGCACGAAATACAACGCGGGCCTGCTTATCGTGCCGATAGTGGTGGCGGCGGCATCGAGGATACAGCGCTGGCCGTCGGGCGATGTGCCGAGGCTCTCGCGGCGCATGGCGATATATGTGCTGGCGAGCGTATTCCTTTTCCTGCTGGGATTCTTCATCTTCACGCCTTACAGCCTTCTCGATTCGAACGAATTCGCCCGGCAGCTTCGCGACCAGGTAGCTCACCAGGGCATCGGGCACATCGGCATGGAGGCGGGCGGGTCGTCGCTGCTCGCGGTGGCGGCGCATTTCTATTCCCCCTACGGCCTGACGCTGCTCGCGCTTACACTCGCGGGGCTCCCGATAATCAACAGGCGGAAGCACGAGGGATTGATACTGCTCAGCTTCCCGGTGCTCTACCTGATTGTCATCAGCGGATGGGTGGTATGGGCGGACCGTTATCTGCTTTTCCTGCTGCCGATATGCTTCCTCGCGGCGGGAGTAACGCTGAACCGCATCGGTGAATACATCGGCGCGAATGTCCTCCACGCACGTGGTATTTTCATCACGACACTCATCGCCATGCTCCTGATGATGCCGTCGCTTGCGGGGGCGGCGCGTCACGCGGCGGAAATAAGCAAGACCGATACGCGGGATGCATCGCTCTGGTGGATAGAGGCGAATATCCCGGCATACAGCGCGCTCTATATCGAGAAGGGCGGGCCCGAGCCGTATCACGTCGAAGACGTGACGGTGTACGGGCTGAATGTATCGCCGGTCTATTACTACACCGGCCCCGAATTGTGGTTCGATGTCGAGAACGTGAATGAAGAGCCGTTGAGGAAACTCATGCGGTTGAAGGACCCTAAGCCGCAATATATTGTATCGTCGGGCTACACGCACGACCGCTACTACGATCCCGCGACGCAGGAGAAGCACCAGGAGATCGTGCGTCCGTGGATTGAATATTATGAATTCATCGAGGCTAACTGCGAGCTGATAGCCGACTTCGAGCCGGGCGATGACCTCACCGGTCCGTGGATCAAGATATATTGCATCCCACCCGGCGCGTGGGAATGAGAGCTACCAACTGCCGTCAGATCTCAGCCGGGTCAGGAAAATTTCCTCTCCCCCCAGGCCGTAATATAATTCCTCACCGGGACCCGGGAAAAAATCGACCTTCGTCTGGAAATAACCCGCGAGGAACACATGCTCGAACGGGTCCACTGCTACGGCCAGACCGGCGTCGTCATTGACGTCGCCGTATTTCGTAGTCCATTGGTAATCCCCGTCCAGGTCATAGCTCATCAGGAAAATATCTGTTCCACCCGCCGACAAGTGATTATCATTGCCTTCATCGCCGGCGAAATCGCATACATACATGAATTTTCCCGCAATGTAGATTTCATCGAAGTCGGTTACGACGATGTCGTTGCTCATATCATCCTGAATCCCGCCGAATGTCCGTGCCCATTTGAATTCACCCGGGACATCGTACTTGACGAGGAAGCCGTCGAACCTCTGCCCCGCATCGGCCTCGGAAGAGCCGGGACCGGGATCGAAATCGACAAGGCCGCGAAAACGTCCTGTCACATAAACATTGCCTGTCAGGTCTGAATCGAGTGCGATGCCTTCCGTGTAATCAAGCCCTCCCCACGAGCGCGCCCATATGAAAGATGAGTCGGTATGGAAACAACTGAGGAATGCATCACAGGCCCCCTGCGCGATGTGCTCATCGATTCCCAGGCCGGGATCGAGGTCAACCTTGCCTCCGAAGTTGCCGGTTACATAGATAATGTTATTGACGCTTACACAAACGCCGTTTCCGAGATCGGTTTCCGAGTTCGATTCTCCGCCCCAGGTTTGCACCCACTTGAAATTGCCCGCGGCGTCGAAGCTTGTGAGATAGGTGCCGAAGCCTTCGAGAGAAATGTGCTTGACATCGGCTGGTCCCGGGTCAAAATCAACGATGTCCTCGAAGCATCCGGTGATATAGACATTGCCCTGGGAATCGAGCGCGATATCCCTGCCGGTGTCGTCTCCGATACCTCCCCAGACCAGTCCCCATTTGTAATAACCGAAACTGTCCATTTTCACCAGGAAGGCATCCTGCTGCCCGTGATGCGGTTTGATATCCTGCGCCAGGCCGGGGTCGGGGTCGAACGAATCGCTGTTGAAGAAGCCGGTGAGATAAAGGTCGCCTTGCGGGTTTATAGCCATCGCCGACACGACCGCCTTGTCGCCGAGGCCGGTTCCACCGAATCCCCGAGCCCACAGAAACTCGCCGGAGCTGTTGAACTTGCACAGGAATGCATCGACATCACCTTTCACCTCAAGCAAGTTACTCTCGAGACCGGGGTCGAAATCGGCAGTGCCGTCGAGATAACCGCCTGCGTAAAGATTCCCATAGCTGTCGGTCTCCAGTACATACGCCCTCTGGCTGCCCGGGCCGGTGATAGGCCAATACCAGTCGACATTGGTCTCAGGGGGAAGGATCGTGATATTGAAAAAATGGAATATGGCCGCGTTCCCGTTTTTAGTACCCGCCTGGATCGCCGCGGGATATGTTCCGGGACCGCCTCCCCCATCATGCCAGTAAACATTCTTCGCGACCCACCAGTCATCTACATCGGGCGTCATCTCGATCGGTCCGCTGTACCCGAGGCTGCCGAATGTGTAAAGCTTGACAGACCTGTTGTCGCCTTCGTGCCAGTATTTCACCCGGCAACTGATATCGACCTTGCGGGCATTCAGGAAATCCCCGGTCTTGTTCACGTCGCCGATCGAAACCGCGTCCGGGCAATGTCCGGGGAAGCACGCGTCGACGGTGACATCGAGATGAAGCAATTCGGTGAACGACGGGTAAGTTATCTCGAACGTCCGGCATGCCGACCCGTGCCCGGCGAATTCATGCTTCTCGTAATCAGTCGCGAAATCCTTGAAGGGATTCAAGCCGTACAAACCGCCGGACCCGTACAAGTTGGTCAACCCGTCGGGATTGTGCAGCGTGAAGCCGGGTGCGTTCATTATCGCGCGCACGTCATATGCCGTCAGCGGTGTCGGATTCTTGATGGTCAGCCCGATCTCTATGTAAGACAGGACCGGCTCGAATGACTCTATCGTTACATGGAAACAGTCATCGCAGTTCGGCGCGTGAAGCATGTTCGAGACATCGTAGTGGGCGCCGCCCGTACGTTTGGAGATGATTTTTACTTCGAGCGTGTTCAGGTCGACGTCCACCTGATAGCTTCCCAGCACGTGATGTGTTTCAGTCGAGGCGCTGATCCCGGCCGTTTCGATTATTGCCCCCGGCGGAGGGGATGTGATTGCATTCCCGGAGCATCCGGCGATAAGCAATGCAAAGAGGATGGCTGCTGTAAAAATTATCCTGTTACCTTCCAACATTGTTTTCTCCTTGTGTGATCCCTGAGTTTTGGGAAGTGTTCTGAGTACGGAACCCCTAATTGAGGCGGTGTTCCGCTGTAGTAAGACCGTTACCCCGGACCGGCGCGGAAAACCGCGACGGCAAACAGCCCTTTGTTATTCAAACAGCACCTCCAAATATTTGTGGGAGTTTGCTGTGAGGTGGCAATTTCATTCAACTTGAGATGCGCCTATGCGCCGCGGAGAAAGGCAATGCAAAAACGAACCGTATTACAAATTTTCGCGGGGAGATGATTGTTGGGGGGGATGAATTGAATATACTCGACGATCTTTATTTCGTCAATGGGCGGGGGGATTAATCTTGAAATCGGCGTTGTTTACTTCCCGTCTTCACATGTGCCTTCGATTTTTGCGATAGCTTCCCAGGCATACTCCCTGTCATCGAGGAAAGTATCATATTTCCGGATATGCTTCAGGAGAGGAAGCGCATCTTCCGCCAGCGGGCCGAAATTACCGAGCATCTCCATCATGTCCTGGCCCGTATAATTAAAGCGCTTTTCCTCAAGGGCTCCAATCATCAAGGGAATTGCATCGATGCCGGCTTCTCCATAGTGACTCAGGACAAATCCCGCGGCCCTGCTCACATATTGATTGCCGTGCTGGAAGGCATTAAGCAGAATATCAACCCGTT
>CAZSPL010000049.1:9918-19287 GCA_964608735.1 uncultured Planctomycetota bacterium
GACGGTTCAACGGATGCGAGCGCCCAGGTCGCGCGCGAGGCAAGAAATTCATTCGGATGCTGCATCAGTTCGAGGAATATTGCGATGGATTTGTTTCTCTCATAATCAAGATGATAGAGCAGTCTTGCCGCAAACTCCTTCAGCCATTCATCTTCGCCATCGCGCAATTCAATCAGCTTGGTAAGCAGGAATTCCGACTTCCGATCAATGTTGTAGATTACACTCAGCACGGATGTGGAAACATTTCCTTCATCCTGATAGAGCATTTCCTCCAACACAGGCAAAGCGTCTTTGGCATCCTTGCCGAAACGGCCGATTGACCAAATGGCGGTCCATCTGCAGTTGTCGCTCTCATCAGCGACGATACTAAGAAGCGCATCAAATGATTCCCGTGTGAAACCGAGCTTGGGAAGCGCCTCTATTGCCAATTTCCGAACTTCCCTATCTTCGTCATGTAATGCAGCAATGAGAGAGGGAATCGCGTCCGCAGCATCGACACCGATTTCACCGAGCGCTTCGACTGCCTTTCTGCGGATTAATTCCGGGTCGTCTTCAAGCGCTTCAATCAACTCGTTTACAGCCCCCGCGGCTTCGGACTTGAATTCAGAGCAGGATCCCACGGCGCTTTTTCTTATATCGAAATCGGCATCATCGAGACACTCGCTAATTGCTTCGAAAACCCCCTCTTCCCCCGCTCCGACATTCGCGAGAGTGTAAACGGCCGTACCGCGGACGCCCGGGGAGTCATCTTTCAACGCCTGCAACAGGTACGGGATTGCGGCCTTTGGTTTTGGATACAGGCTATACAGAATCATGCACGCGTTTTTTCGTTCCGCTGCGTTCCCATCGGATAGCAAAGGAATCAACGATGGTATGAGTGGCGCTCCGAAATGTCCCATCACCGATCGAGCAAGCCATCCTGTTTCCTCGTCCTGCATGGCTTCAAGCAGGCCATCTATAACGACGGGATCGGGCCCCATGCATCCGAGCGCACGGATGAGGTTTTTCTTCTCATTTTCCCCGGTTGTGTTTTTTAGCCTGGCGATAAGAGCGGGTGCGGCGCTTGTGGCATCGGGTCCCATTTTCGAGAGGGCGTCCACCACTATGTATTGGTTTTTATGGGATTCCTCCCCGAGCAGCTCAACCAGGACCGGAAGCGCGGCAGGACCGACATGGCTGAATGCATCGGACATAAAGTCATACGCCGGATAATCGAAGTCTTCAACATTCCTGATCATATCCGCCAGTTTGGGAAGAAACGCCTCATTCTCACTCGAGAACCTTACCCCCAGCATTGAAGCCACATTTCGAGTGAAGTAATCGTTGCTGAGAACGCCCTCCAGAGCGTAATCAAGCAGTTCGTCCGTTACCGGTCCAATCTTCGTGAGTGCGAACGCCGCCATGTATCGGACACTTTCATCCTCATCAAGGAGGAGCTTTTTAAGGGGCCCGGCTGCATCATGAGCATCTTCCCCTGTTCTGAACAGGGCGAATGCCGCGTTCCTGCGAACCTCGGGATTGTTATTCCTGAAAAGCTCGACCAGCGATTCTACGGCATCTCCGCCGCCAAATTCACTGAGATACAGAACGGCAGATTTCAATACCTCGGTGTCCTTATCACGGAGTGCTTCGATAAGGTAATCGATCAGTGTGAAATCCAGGTGAACAAGCTTCTCCAGTACGTTCACCGCGCCCAGCCGGACGGTCGCATCTTCATCATGCAGAGCAACTTTAACAGCATCCACAATTTCGGGTTTCGTACCAAAAAGAAATAGAACCTCGGTGGCGTTCTTTCTGACAGAGGGATCCTCATCCCTGGTTGCGTCGAGCAAAGGCTGTTCCGCATCGTATGGGATGAATTTGAATTTGCCGAAAACTCTCGCGGCGGCAGCCCGGGTTTTTGCGTCTTTATCACTGAGGAAGACAACAAGTATCGGGACATGCTCGCGCTCGATTTCAAACACCGCATGATCCAGCGCGCAAGTCTCGTCGTAGGGATCCCTGGCAATCCTGATAGCTTTCTTAACCTTGTTAATTGCACTTCGGCTGAATGGAGCAAGTTCATCCGGTTCCCCCAGCGGTTTGACCGCGCCGGATGATGTGTCCTCCGTGCCGGCATAGACGTAGTTTGATAAAAAGCTGAAAGCAAGCAGAACGGACAGGACAATCACTCGTCTTTTCATCTCCGGCCTCCTGAACGAGAGGATCAGACGTTTCATTCACTGCAATGCTTCTTGTATATATTTCCTAAGACGAACCCGATGAAAATCAGTTCATCCACCGCGGGCCGCGATAGTACATCCTTGATGAATAATCGACGGATATGGTCATGCTGCAAGTCTGAAACCTATTCCCACGGTGTCCCGTAGCGTTCCCTGAACGCTATCTCGCCGACAGCCTTGCGCGGGCGGAGGGGGAGATTAATTTTTAAACCGGCAACGTTCACTCCTCGTTTTCACAGGTGCCTTCGATTTTTGCGATAGCTTCCCAGGCAGCCTCCCTGGTGCTCGCATCAAGATCATATTCCGCGATGTCCCTCAATCGAGGCAATGCATCGGAAGCCGCGGGGCCGAATTCGGCTACAGCCCGGATAATTCTGTCTAAATCTACTCCGACGGGAGCATCGAGAAGACGAATAACACCTGGGACGGCCTCGAGCGCGGCATCGCCATAATACCCGAGAACAATCGCCGCGGTCGAGGCGTTGTCCAATTCGAAGTCATCCAGGGCTCGTATCAGCGTATCGATTATTCTCGGTTCGGGTTCAATATCGAAGAAAGCCCGTATCACTCCACTTCGCGCCCAAACCTGTGGATCATTGACCATCTCGAGCAGAGTATCAATGGCGATATCTCTCTCAACCCCAATGTGGTAAAGAATCTCCGCTGCCCGTATGCGAAGCCATGCAACGTCGCCGTCGCGGAGAGCTTTCAGTTCATCCGCGCCGTGCATTCCCTCGGGATCGATGGCGGCAAGAGCGGTGGTAATATCCAAATCGAGCCCGCCGTCGTCAGAGATCATTGCTTCCTCCAGCCCGTGTACGGCTGAAGCCGCGTCGGAACCCATCGCGCCAAGTGCCATGACGGCATGCCGTTGCTGCTGGTCCGATTCATTGACCGCGATCGGTAGAAGCACCCGGACAACGGCCTCGGATGAACTAATTTTCGGCAGGGCATCGATGACGGTTTCCCTGGCACCATCCGCTTCGTCGTTCAGGATGTCGATTAGCGCCGGTATGGCGTCAGCCGCATCGCTGCCGATTTCACTCAGTGCCCTTGCGGCGGAAGTCCTGACATAGTCGGACCGTTTATCGTCGAGTGCGGCAATGAGCCCTTTTACGATTTCGCTGTTTCCGTTATACAGTTTACCGAGGGCACTGGCGGCTCCCGAACGCATTTGGCTTTCCGTATCGGTCAGCAGTGTGAGTAATATGTCGATGACCGCGGTATCGCCTTTGGCGATATTTCCAAGACCGGCAAGGGCCTGGGTACGGACCGACAATTCACGGTCGGAAAGAGCTTCAACCAGGTACGGCACCGCCTCGGTGGGCTCGGGCTTCATGTATGCCAGCGCCCAGGCCGCCTTGCTGCGAATTTCCATGTTGTTATGCGAGAGCAATTCGATAAGAAACGGCACTGCTTCGGGGCCCAGATTTCGCAATCCGTTCACCGCCTCAGTGGCGATGAGCGTTTCACTGCTTTCGATAATAGCCATTAATGCTTCGGCTACACCCGGCTTCGGTCCGATAGCTATGACCACTCTCACTATATCTCGCTTCTCATTCTCCTCTCCCGTTTCGAAAAACTTAAGCAGGTCGGGCAGGACTTCGAGAGCGAGAGGGCCGCAGGTTCGCAGGGCTTCGTATAATTCACTCCGGTTGTCCGGGGGCTGCGACTTGATGGCGTCCATCAACGGGGTTATCGACGCGGTGCCGATCCTACACAGGCTATTCCGTGCCAGATCGGGGGCACTGTAGTTGTGATACGACTTGTCGGTCAGCAGTCCGATAAGTTCGGGGATGAATCCGGTATTTTCGGCGGTGAACACACGGCCAAGGTTGCCGGCTTCCAAACTGAGCCTGTAATCATCGGAGCGAGCGGCATCGATCAGGATGGAAATGAGATCATCACTGCGTCCGCCCAACTTGATCGAGGAGAATGCCGCATATGCTCGCGCCGATTCATCTTCATCATCCAGTAACTTGCGAAGTTCGGGAAGGATATCGGGATTGTCATTACTTATGTTCCCCAAGGCTTTCGCGGCGGCCGCCCTGACCAGCGGGCTTTCATCGGACAGCAAGGATAGCAGTTCGGTGGTATGGGCGTCGCACAAGTGAAGCGCATCGATTGCATCGATTGCCGCCTCGCGCACAGTACCGTCGCCGTCATTAAGCAAAGCATCCACGTAGCGGACCAGGCTCTCATCATACTTCGCGAGAATCGCGATCGCCTCCAGGGCGGCTTTTCTCGATGTTGCATCGGCAAGGTCGAGCATCGAGGTAAGGGCGATGACGATATCGGGCTTCGGGCCGAAGACGGTCAGCACGGCTGCTACTCCGGCCCTTACATCAGGATTCGGATCGGCGGTCGCGGATATCAGCGCGGGCAGGGCGTCGTGGGGAATGAATTCGAGCATTCGAAAAACGTGGGCGGCTTCGCGCCTGATGTCGTCATTTCCTTTCTGAAGGCAGTAGACGAGTGCGGGCAGATCATCCTTGGTGAGTTTCGCAACTGCGCTGTGTACCGCTCATGTATAGAGCTCCTCATGTATGAAAGTGTCGATCATATATTTGATCTGCTTTACGCCGTCGGTCTTGTATTCAAGGGGCATATTCCCGAAGAAGGCATCGAATTCAGCCCTCTCTTCATCGGGCTTTCCCGAATCCCCGGCCGCGACCGGGAGGATGAACGCGGTGAGAATGATGCAGGCGGCAAGAGACAGCCAAAGGATTGACCTACTCATTTTCGGTATCATCCTCCTCGGAAACACTCGACTCGGCGCCTTCGATAATCCTGATTGCTTCCTTAGCCAGTTCAGCGATGGTGTCTGACTGATCCCAATACCGCTCATTTGCATTATCCGAGGCAATTATCATCAATATAGGGATTGCATCTTTCGCCGCCGGTCCCATTTTTGCGAGGGCGGAAATGGCATAGCGCGCAACCTGATTGGCGGGGTCTTTAAGCGCTTTTATCAAGGCAGGGATGGCATCCTTCGCCGCGGAGCCGATCTCATTGAGCGTCCATGCGGCGTTGCGGCGCACATAGAAGTCGTCATCAGTGAGCCCGCATATTAATGCGTCAAGTCCTTCGAGCGAACCGCCATCCAATAAAAACAGGGAATACGCCGCCTCGATCCTCACCTGCGGCTCTTCATCGACCAGCGCATGTTTCAATTCAGGTATTGCGCAACACGCCGCCGGGCCGATCTCCGCGAGAGCGGAAGCGGCGCTGCTCCTCGCTGCCCAATTGTCATCGTGGCGAAGTACCTGTATCAATTTTGGAACAGCCTTCGCCGATGCCTCCCTGAATCCGCCGAGGGCATATACAATGCCCGGCCGCATTCACGGGATGTCATCGTCATCCATAATTTCCATCAGTGTGTCGACCACGCCGGGTTCTGGGCCGATCGCAATCAGAACGCGCGCGACAGGTAAACGCAGGTCCCTCCTTTCGCCAGCGAGCGCGACCAAACGAGGAACCGCATTTTTCGCCTCAGGGCCTATTGATTCAATCACATTCGAAGCCCATTTGCTGATGTCGTCGTCCTCCGATTCAAATGCGTCGATGAGATGCCGCAGTACTATTTTGCCGTAACCGGCATTGGCTATCGAGATTGCAGCACTGAACCGGACATTTTCATCACCGGATTTAATTCCTTCGAAAAGCACCTCGCGCCCTTCCCGGCCAAGACGGGTGAGCGCGCCGCCGGCTGTACTTGATATTTCATGGTCCCCGCCGTAAAGGCCCTCCCTCAGCTTATCTACTGCTTCGCTTGTAAACGATTCTCCAACACCCGAGTTCCCCAAGTATTTAGCAAACGCCCGTTCCGCCTCCACTCGCACCAGCGTATCCTCATCATCCATCGCGTCTATCAGGACGGGAATCGCCGCGATTCCTTGCGGGGCGAAGTTGCTTAGCGCCCTTATTGCCGTGATTCTCTCGCTTGAAGTAACGCCATTCCCGGCGATCTCAGCCAGGGCGTTCACTATCATTTCGCGCGGGCCGAGCTTTTCCAGGGCGGTAATCGCGTATTCGCGAACGTAATTGTTATCGTTATTTAAAAGCACGATTAAGCCATCGATTCCTTCATCGGCTTCCGCGGCGATATTCCCCAGTGCGTTTATTATCCAGGAAGGGTTTTCGTTTGGGTCCATGATACTCAATAAATACGGGACCGCTTCTTTTGCATCGGCCCCCATCTTGCCGATGGCTTCAATCGCCGCATACGCGTTCTCTCCCGCCCATTCCATCAGCATGGGAAGGCAGTCGGGAGCGAATCGTCCGATCCTGTTGACAGCGTATAGAGCCCTGCTTGCTACCCTTGAATCATCCTCTTTGAATGCATGCTGCAGCGCGTCGATGATGCGCGGCTCCCCTTCCATTTCGCCCAAGGCATCGGCAGCGGCTTGCCTGAGCCAAATATCTTCATGCATCAGGACATCGATGAGCAAATCGACGACCTCGGCATCGGCGCTAATCTTGCCGATTGCCCGTACTGCTCCCGCCGCGACTTCCAAATTGTCTTCCCTGATGGCATTCATGAGAAGGGGCACGGCTTCGTGTGCCTCTTCACCGAACGCCGCCAGCGCGGCGGGTACGCCTATCCTGCTTTGAGATTTTTCGAATTCAAGCTCGCGCATGAGGTAATCGAGCGCCCTGTCCAGCCCCATATTCAGGAGTATTCGATGTATATTCTTCGCCTTGTCGGAATAAATGTCCTTTGCATATCGGAGTATATACGGCAGCGCGGGTTCGGCTGATGCGCCCATGTTTGCCAGGGCGGCGATGATCTCATCGTCATAGATTGGATAATCCCCTTTCATCATCTCGATAAAGAGCGGCACTACGTGCGCCGCGGGTTCGCCGATGAGTCCGAGGGCGGTGATCGCCGAGCCCCTGGAATAATCTGAGTCATCCCCGGCTAAGCATTCCGACAATACTTCAATCACCCCCGGCTCGGGACCTATTTTCCCCAGTGCGATGGCAGCCGCGGATTTTACGCTGTGGTTCTCATCGTCGAGCGCTTGTATCAGCGCCTCTACAGCCGCGGCAGCGAGGTAGCCGCGTTCGCCAAGCTCGCGGGCGGCGTCGATGCGAACCCGCGATGCTTCGTCTTGAAGATCGGATATCAGCTCATCAATTGTCTTGTCTTCCGGGAATGTAGATGCAGATGCATAGCCGGGGATCATCAGCAGCGAAAGTACGGCAAGCGAGGAAAATATCGTTCTCCACATAATCGGCATCCTCCGTATTGTCGAGGAAGGCACCCCCCTGCATATCAACTATGACACCGCTGTATCGTTTCAGGTTTATCGGTGTTTATTCCCACGGCATTCCGTAGCGTTCCCTGAATGCGATTTCGGAGAGGGATTTGCGCGGGCGGAGTGAGGGGGATTCATCGGGATAGCCGATGCAGAGCATCGTGAGAATCATGCACGATTCGGGAAGGTTGAGGGATTTCTTCACCGACGCGAGCTCGTTCATCTTCTCGCCGGTGAGTTCATTGCCGAACGCGCCGACGATGCATACTCCCAGCCCCTGGTTCACCGCTTCGATAAGCATGAACGAAATCGAATACGTCACCTGTTCGAGCGTACGCGCGAGGAGGATCGATTCGCCGCGCAGGTTCGGCGCGAACGCGGGATTGTTGAGAAATACCTTCTCGATGATATCGTCGGTAGCTTGCATGGCGCCGGCGTCGCGAAGTTCGAGCAGCGATTCGCGCTGGCGTGAGCGGTCCCATACGCCGAATTCCCCGGCGCATACGATGACCACCGGTGCCTTGACGAGGGTTTTCTGTCCGAACGCGAGGTCCTTGAGTTGCTCCTTGACGGCATTATCGGTGACGACGATGAACCGCGCGGGCTGGACATTTTCCCACGTGGGCGCTCGGCGGGCAGCGTCGAGGAGGCGGGTGATGATGTCGTCGGGGATGGAATCGGATTTCCATTTGCGGATACTTTTCCAGTTGTGGATGGCATCGGTGGTTTCCATTGGATTTCCTCCCTGGGGCAGGCGTATTTCGAGACACGCCCATCCTCGGAGACTCGGACTGGGCGTGGCACCCGGCTGACAAATTGACAAAGACACGGGCAAGCTCGAAGACTCGCGTGCCCGTGGCACCAATCACCTACGATGTTTCGGGACACCCTTGTCCCGAAACCATTCAATAAAGCTGATTACATATTCCGTCTATACTTCCCACCCACGTCGTAGAGTGAGTTGGTTATCTGTCCGAGGCTGCAATAGCGCACGGTATTCAGCATCTCCTCGAAAATGTTCCCGCCGTCGCGCGCGACCTTCTTCAACCGCTGGAGGGCATCGGCGGATTTGCCGCTGCCTTTCGCCTGGAACGCGAGCAGGTTGTCGTACTGCTCCTGCTTCTCCTCCTCGGTGGCGCGGGCGAGTTCCTTCTCGGCGGAAACGAATTCGTCGGGGTTGAGGTTGGGGTTGATGTATGTATTCACGCCGATGATGGGAAGCTCCCCGGTGTGCTTCTTCATCTCATAGCGCATCGACTCTTCCTGTATCCTGCTCCGCTGGTAGCCTGTCTCCATCGCGCCGAGCACGCCGCCGCGCTCGCTGATGCGCTCGAATTCGCACAGCACCGCTTCTTCCACCAAATCGGTGAGCTCTTCCATGATGTACGACCCCTGCGAGTTGTTCTCGTTCTTCGCGAGGCCGAATTCCCGCGCGATTATCATCTGAATCGCCATGGCGCGACGCACCGATTCCTCGGTCGGCGTGGTGACGGCTTCGTCGTAGGAATTGGTATGCAGCGAGTTGCAGTTGTCATAGTATGCAATCAGCGCCTGGAGCGTGGTGCGTATGTCGTTGAAATCCATCTCCTGCGCGTGGAGCGAGCGTCCCGACGTCTGTATGTGATATTTCAGCTTCTGGCTTCGCTCGTTGCCGCCGTACTTTTCCTTCATCACGATGGCCCATATCCGTCTCGCGACGCGCCCGATGACCGAATACTCGGCATCGAGTCCGTTGGAAAAGAAGAACGACAGGTTCGGGGCGAATGAATCGATGTGCATCCCGCGGCTCAGGTAATATTCGACATAGCTCAAGCCGTTCGCCATCGTGAATGCGAGCTGCGATATCGGGTAGGCGCCCGCTTCGGCTATGTGATATCCCGAGATGC
>CAZSPL010000050.1:0-18821 GCA_964608735.1 uncultured Planctomycetota bacterium
TGTGATCCTAATAGGTTCAGCGTGTTTTGTCTTCAGTTGCCAGGGCGGCAAAACCATCGAGTTCTTCGATATCCAGGGACCCGATACCGTCAGGGAAGCCATGTCAGGTAGATACAGCGTGGCGTATTCATCGGGGACGGGGATCGAATTCGACTGGTTTGTCGAGCCGTCTTACATGTCGATCAATGAGGACTACTACTACCCGAACATTGCTAATTTTTATCCGGGAAATGTCGACGGTGACACGGAGGTTAACATCGGCGTCACCATTACCACCGAGGAGAGCAAGCCCGTTGTGAAACGCAAGAAGGTTTTAATAATCGACAGGCTGGGCTGGGTAACCACCTGGGGAGAGTCAAACTATGAGTGCACTTCCAGTGCCATGGCCCGGGATGAAAACGGCGATTTCTATTTCGTGGGAGTATTTCAGAATGAGCTTGCTATCTATACAGCCTATGCCGGCGACCTTAATGTTATAAGACTTGAATCTCCCGAAAGGTCTCCATACATCGTGAAGTACGACCTCGACGGGGGTATCGTCTGGGCGAATGCCGGCGAATGGATGCTGGCCGGTGATGCCGTGGACATAGAGCTCAACAATCTCAATCAATCCTACATGCTAACGTATTCCGAGTTGCCTGGTCAGCAGAATATGACCTACCTGTACAAGTATAGTCCCGGTGGAATTCTCCAATGGTCGCGGCAATGGTACGGAATGCCGTATGACTGCTGCCTCGATGATGCAGGCAATGTCATTGTTGCGGGGAGCTTCGAAGGCGAGGTGGACTTCGATCCGGGCGAGGGCGTTGAAATGCTTCAATCCAACGGCGGCAAGGATTCATACGTTGTGATGCTCGATGCGAACGGCGATTTGCAATGGGCGCGCACGTGGGGAGGGCCCGGTCAGGATGATAATGAATTCTGCGCCGCGGTGGAGACGGACGGCGCGGGAAATGTCTATGTCGCCGGCAGGTACGCGGGCGCTTCGGTCGATTTGGACCCGGGGGCATCCTCGGATTTACGCTCATCCCAGGGTCTTGACAGTTACTTCTCCAAATTCAATGCGGGCGGAATGTATTTGTGGGGCATCACCTGGGGGGGAGCGGATTCCGACTGGTGCGAGCGTATAGTCACCGATGGACAGGATAATTTATACCTGACGGGTCTCTCCGGACTGAAATCGGATTATTATCCCGGGCCGAATGACGATGCCAGGCAGGGAAGTCATTTCTTCATGCGGCGGTATGCATCGGACGGTTCCCTTTACTGGGAACGAGTCTGGACCGATTATCCGAGATTCGGCGCTTTCACGCTCGACGGCTTCGGCAATATCTACCTGACGGGCTACTATGAGGGGGATGTCGATTTCGCGCCCGATCCCGCGGTGGAAGCGATATATAATTACCGCGGCGAAACGGCTTTTATTTGCAAACTCGATGATGCGGGGCGCTTCTTATGGATGGAGTTCTGGACGCCCGATGTTAGAGGCGAAGGCATAACCCTCGATGATGAAGGCAATATATACGTGACCGGATCCTTTGAATACTCAGTAGATTTTGACCCGGGCGAGGGGGAGGCATCGCTTTATGGAATCGATTATCCGCAGCCGTATCTAAGCAAATTCCCTCCGAGCGGGAAGTGGTAGGACGGCGTTAGGAATTGCGGGATGTTTGATGTTTCGGCACACCCCTGTGCCGAAACGGAGAGGTAATAGCCAAAGGGTTTCGGGACAAGGGTGTCCCGAAACATCGAAAAGCTGATTTCGCGAAGGGCATTGTTAATAATTATCAACCGCCCTGCGGTGCGCGGCGCGGTATTTCCCGAAGTTGATGAACAGCGTCACCGCGATGCCGATCTGGAATATCCCGACGGCGAACCAGAAATCACCCGCCGACATGTTCATCAGTCCTATTTCGATGAGATATATCCCAAACACGAAATAGAAACCGGGCCAGGGCGGACGTTTGACAAGGCATATGATGGATGAGATGAAGACCGCGAAATCGATGAACATTATCACGCATCCGAGGCCGGAGGGAACGAGAAATTCGCCGGGGGCAAGGCCCTGCGCCTCCTCGTGCAGAAAATATATCTCCGAGCCGGTGTTGATGACGCTCCAGATGAGGATCCAGACAGCCCAGTTATGAAGGTCGTTGATGTAGTTGAATGTCGCCGCTTCGACGCTAACCCCCTGGTCCCTGTGGGCAACGTTTCCATACGATGGATGCGCCTCGCCGACAAGCACCGGGCCGTCGCCGAAAGGCTTGCCGCATCCGGGGCAGAGAGCTTCGCGGTCGGGCATCATCTCGCTGGGCTTCTGGAATTCGAGGCATTGGGAACACATGGTGTATCCGCATGCCGCGCACTGCGACTGCACGGCGTCGCCCCCGGGGATGGATGCGTTGTAGGGAAACACCTGCGAGCGTTTCGACGAGCGGCGTCCGGTGATTTCCCTCCCGCATTGCGAACACTGCCACTTCGTGTTGCCTGGAGCTGGAGCGGTGGCGCCTTGATACATGGTCATCGGGTTTTCGGCCTCCGTGAGATGTGAAAGGGAAATTATATGCGGAGAGGGAGGCGGGGTCAAAGGGATGTGAGGGGACAGGCCGTTTCGAGTTCGTGGTTTTGGGAATGAGTGGAATGCGTTTACGGAGCAGCGTGCCATGCGTGCTTTGGGGCCTGTCCCCGGTGCGTATGCGGAGTCAAAGGCGAGCTATTTGAAATGCTTCCAGTGGATGAAGATGCCGATTAACAGGGGAACATCAATGATTGCCATGAGCCAAATCAAGGATGACACGAAACCAAAGTTGTTCACATTTGCCCGGCCATATATTGCAGCGGCGTAGCTGAGAATACAAAGAGCGCATAATGCATAAACCGCAAGTCGCTTCCTATCCCTTAAACCATTTCCTATGTAATAGAACAGAATCGTTATAATCAGGATGCCCGTTACAGTAATCGGCCAATAAAGCGCGTCAAAAATAAATCTTACAAGCGACCAGACAAACACCGCGAGGGCAATGGATGTGCTTGCCAGTCTTAGCCAGAGCAAGTATGGTACGACTATCCGCAGGAAGAAGGGCTGTTTTACACCATCGGTTTCCACGGGAAAATTATACCTCAAGGTCTTATGTAGGGGCGCATGGAATGCGCCCGGGCGAACACGAGGTTCGCCCCTACAGAAATGGGCGCTTCACATCACGCCGCGCTCGATTCATGAGTACCTGGTCGGCAGCCCTTGGGACAGTCCCTTGGCAGGATGTTTAGAGCATTGGCATCGTGCGTTCGGGGACAGTCCCGCGGGCTGCTTGAACAATCCCACCTTTCGTGGTATCTACATGAATTGAATATGAACACAAACGCGCGAAATTGCGAGGCAAGGATAATTCACCGCTGGTGGTGCATCATACGCGATACACCGGCGGTATTCTGGCGCGTCCGGATATAGGCGCGAGAGGATAGAGGAAGCATTGTTACCGCCGTACGAGGCGGGATTTTTTTATTTTCGGTGCGATATTAATTAAGTCTGTTTAAAAGACGAAAGGAGAATTAAAGTGACTGACAATAAATCGAAAGGAAAGAAAAAGCGCATCGTGACGGGCATACGTTCCACCGGGCCGCTTCACCTGGGACATCTGTACGGCAACATACGCCAGATGATAGAGCTTACCGAGCATCACGACTGCTTCTACTTCTCCGCTGACTACCACGTGCTCACCGACAAGACGGACCGTATCGAACTCACCGACATGGTCGAGGACAATATCATCGACCTCATCGCCTGCGGGCTCGATCCCGATAAATGCACGCTGTTCCGCCAGTCGGCGATACCGCAGATACCGGAGTTACACCTGATACTGTCGATGGTGACGCCGGTGGGGCTTCTCGAACGATGCCCGCTCTTCCGTGAGCAGGTGAAGGAGCTCGGGATAGACAACCCGTCGTATGGCCTGCTCGGATACCCGGTGCTGCAGACCGCCGATATATGCATGTACCGCGGTGAAGTCGTGCCGGTCGGCGAGGACCAGTTGCCGCACCTGTATATCTCAGCCGACATCGCCGGGACATTCCGCCACCGCTACGGGGATATTTTCCCGGTGCCGGAGCCGAAGATCATGGAAGTGTTCGCGCGGATACCGGGAATCGACAACCGGAAGATGTCGAAATCATACGGCAACGCGATAAACATCGCCGCCGATGAGGCTGAGACATCGAAGCTCGTGAAGACCTACTTCACCGACCCGAAGAAACCGCGCAAGGGTGATGTGGGGCATCCGGACGAATGCCCGGTCTATTACCTGCACCGGCTGTATCTCGAGGGAGGTCCGCTCGATGAAGTGCGCCGGACATGCGAATCGGGCGAACGTATGTGTTTCGATTGCAAATCGCAGCTCGCCGATGAAATCAACGCGGCGCTCAGGCCGATACGGGCGCGTCGTGAGGAGTTGAAGCAAGACAGGGCGAAGTTGCATGAGATACTGGAGAAGGGCGCGGAGAAGGCGCGCGAGGTCGCGGCGGATGTGTTGTCGGAGTGTCGCAAGGCGATAGGGATAGATAAGCGATAGGATAGATACGCGGACGATTAACGGAACCACACTTGCGTCGGCGCAATACGAGTGGTGCGGGTACCGCACACTTCAATGTGCGTTTCCCAAATCAGCCCCTTCACCATCACCATCCCCCTTCTCCTCCACGGCAACTTTCTCCTCTACCACCTCTTCCTCCCGCGGCAATGACCCTGTCGAAAGGAACGAATGCACTACCTTCGGCTTAGGCTTCGGATCATCCGGCTTCGCCGCATCCGCCACCGGGTCGAAATACACGGTCGGCTTCAAAGGCAGCCCGTCTATCTCATCGACATGTATCTGCTCTCCCTGCTCGATCGCCCGCTTCTTCTCTTCGATGGCGAAATCCTTCAACTCGGTGCGGCTGAGTTGCGGAAGCACGACCGTCAGATCCGGCAATTCCTGCTCCTCGCGCTCTTTCTCGCGGCGCTTGCGAAGCAGCTTGCGCATCGCCTTGTCACGCATCGACATTATCGTCACGGTCAGCATCATGGCGATAAACGCGCCAAACACGATAAGCCCCAGCACCGCAAGCTGGCGCATCATCTCTGTCATATTTTTCGCGATTGTCGGCGTCACGCCCGTATGCACCTTCCACGCATCAAGCCCGCATCAAACACCGGATTCATCCTTCTTATCGGGTTTTGCCTTCTTCGATGATTCATCCGCCTTACGGCTCGCCTTCTTCGCGCTCGCCAGCAGGAGCAGCCTCTCCTTCTCGCGCTCCCAGTCGACATCCCCCATGGCCTTTGCCTTGCTCTGCGAACGAGCCCAGTAATACATGCCCAACACCAGCATCAGCGCAACTACCGCCACTACAATCAGCGTTATAAGGTCGATCACCGCCGCGAGTTTAGTTGTTCCATTCAACATCCAGGCTGCCCTCCGAGCAACGAACACCCCGTCCCGAATTATCCCCCGCCGACTTCATCCCCCTCATCCATATCACCGCTCTCATCCATGCCTTCCTCCACTCCTTCCGCCCCCCCTTCTCCCTCTCCCTTCATCGGACACCGGGTGCCTTCTATCATACGGTCGTGGTACACGATGCCTTCGAGATGGTCGAGCTCATGTTGAATGCATCTCGCCTCGAACCCGGTCACGAGCTTCTCGAACTGGTTCATGTCCATATCCTGCGCTACAACGCGCACTTTGCGGGAACGCTCGACCTTGGCGTGGTATCCCATGTCGGAGAGGCATCCCTCGTCGTCGATGACGAGCCCTTCCTTCTCAAGTATGCGCGGATTAATATATACCGTCGATTCGGGCCATTCGAGCCTGCGCCGGACATATCTCACATACGGCTCGGCATCGGGATTCTTCATGTTCTTCTCGGTGATTTCGAAGATCCCCTGCTTCGCGTCCTCGTCGTCCGATTCGAGTATCGCCTTCGCGTCCTCAGGATCGAGCGATTCCTCGACGACATACGGTACGCATACGAGCACGAGACGCTTATGCACGCCGACCTGCACGGCCGCGAGGCCGACGCCGTCGTACTCCCGCATCGTCTCATCCATGTCGGCGACGAGCTCGCGCAGGTTGTCATCCACGTGCGACACCTTGCGGCTCGGCTTCTTGAGCCGCGGATCGGGCATCTGAATGATATCTTTCAAAGCCATTTAAACCTTCTCCGCCTCCGGTAACATTATACTATATGATTCGGGCGCGGATAATCCGGACGCCGCAGCGAATCTGAAATAGCGCAGACCTCACACTTCATTTTGCGCCGGGTGCCACGCCCACTTCGAGTCTTCGAGAATGGGGGTGCCCCATAAGTATAATGAACCAACCCCGGGTGGCACGGTTTTCCCGAGCCCCGCGAGGGATAACCGTGGCATAAACACGAAGCCCATGAAGACCACGGTCAGCGTTCGCAGGGCTCGCGCAGACCGTGCCACGCGAATCATTTGCTTCTTTAATCTGGCGTTAAGCTGTAACCGAGCGTTCCGATGTTAGGAGAGCATTCAGGCTGGTTTATAAGCATTTCAGGATTTCTGCGTCACTGTTAGCCCAAGCCGTATTTCTTAAGAAATCTATCTCTTATTAAATCAAGATTTGGTGATTTCTTGTTGCGAGCATATTTCTTATAAGCCAGAATTACTCCCGACAAGGAAACCTCGTAATAATGTTTAACTCCGGACGACTCCTTCATCAGGAAAATATACGGTTTATCAGGAATTATAAAACATACAGTTCCACCGTATTGGTCCAGCTTCAGTAGTAGATTTAAAGCTTGGATACATTCAAACTCAGGATTCGAGATTCTTGTTTTCAAATCGTTCTTACTAAGGGGAGCATGATATAGTTGCCATCCATTATGATGTTTCGGCACACCCTTGTGCCGAAACCAAGGAGTATCGGGGCAAGGGTGTCCCGATACATCGGGTTTTTACTTTCGCTATTGTCTACTATTTCGCGCTCCCCTTAGTAACAATTGATTCAGCAACCCCAAAGTTTATCCATACATATCCCTCTTTCAACTTCAGTTTTTTTAAATATTTTGCCACTAAGTCATATAAAGCTGTCGATACAATACCCGCTGCAATTATGACACATAAGCCTGTATTTTGACCAACCTCAGCAGGAAGGGAAGCGCTTGTTATCGTGAGATTACCGAGTTCATCCGCGAAAAACTCCTTAGCTTCTACTGGTATTCTTTCATAGTCTTCCTCAGACAGATAAAACATCTGGATTAACGATTGATTTTCAATATCCTCTTCCATATTTCACATCATCAAAGTTTACAAGAGCGCCCAATAAGTGCAATTCATCAGCTACTCATACATCTCATCGAAATAAATCTGCGCGCTGACAACCGCCTGGCGAATCATATCCTCCGCCTTCGCGCACTCCCGCGACGCCAGTAAATTCAGCAGCGACTCGTTGTCCATCTCGCGCGACGCCTTCTCGCACGCTTCCCAGCTCAATATACTCCGCACCACCCGGTCGACCGCCTGCGCCTCGCTGTCATACGCGCGCGGCTGCATGTCATGGCCCTTCCAACGCTTGTACCCGTACTGGTCGAGCAGCCCCGCGATGGCGATGTTCATCCCGTTGATCCGCGCCCCGTGGTCGATGTCGAACTTCCCCGGCCCGCCGAGGATGACACCGTCGTTGTACCCCTGGCTGTTTATGTGCATGTGAACCATCATCAGGTTGTCCAATTCCTCGACAGAGTCATATACATGGTCGAGGCCTATCATCTCCGAATGCCCGAACTCCTTGTTGACCCCCTTCTGCTCGCGCGAAATTTCAAACTCCTCCTCGAGCTTCAGCCAGAAGAGAATCGCGCTCGCGACAGTCGGGATAAGCATCGCCGGATGCCCCTCGTTCGGCTTCGGCTCAAGCCCGATGAAAAGCTTCCCGCCCAGGCCACGCTCCCATTTGCACAGCCGCGCGATGGACTCCTTCAAATTCTGATACATACGCTCGATGCCGATGCTGGCCATGTCATACCCGAACGACCCGTTCCATATCACGAAGCACGGCGATTTCTCGGGGTCGGGATGCCACGCCTTCCTCAGCGGCCCGTATGTCAACTCCAGCGAGCGCCTGCTGAATTCATCCGCCGCTTTGCGCTCGTCGGGATCAAGCGATGCCGGGCCGCCGTAAGCGAAACGACGGTGCGCGCCGGGGGTCGTCATCGCGAGATAAATCTTCGACTCGACCAGCGCGTCGGCGATTTCACTTGCGTTGTTCACATCGTATTCATAATCATAATGCATCTCGATTCCGAGACATATGTGCTCCGGGATTCGCGGCTTGATGTGGTCCCGGATGATGGCAATCTTCCCCACCGTGTCGAGTTTCGATGATTCCCACGCGGGACGTATCATGTCCGGTACGAATCCTCCTTTGCCGGAATGAAATGACCACGCGCATACTGTGTGCAATGATTCCTCGGCCATGGCAATTACCTCTCATGTAAAATTGATGCGAGCACATCGCGCCATCTATTGTATGCATCCAGATACTGTTTCCTCAACGAATCGCCGGGCTCTATGACGCTACGTTTCTCCAGCCCCTTGAATGCAGTCGCATAATCTGCAAATATCCCCGCCCCGATTCCCGCTCCGCGCGCGGCTCCCTGCGCGCCGTCGGTGTCGTACAGCTCGACCGCGACGCCCACGGTATTCGCGAACGCCTCGGCGAACAACGGGCTGAGGAACATGTTGGCGTGTCCCGCGCGGATTGCATTCACTTGAATTCCCATCCCGCTCATTATCTCGAATCCGTAATTCAGCGAGAAGACGATCCCTTCCTGCGCGGCGCGAAGCATGTGCGAACGGTTGTGTATATTGAAATTCAACCCATGCAATGACGCGCCGATGTCGCGATTGCCGAGCGTGCGCTCGGCCCCGTTGCCGTACGGTAGGAAAATCAAACCCTCGGAGCCGACCGGCGCATCCATCGCCCACTCATTCATTTGTTCGTAACTTGTATCGCTTCCCGTGATTTGATACCTCATCCAGCGGTTGAGGATTCCCGTCCCGTTGATGCACATCAGCACGCCGTATCGCGGGTCGGTGTCGGTATGCGTGACATGCACGAATGTGTTCACTCTCGATTGCGGATCGCAGACGGCATTGTCGGTGACGGCATAGATCACGCCCGATGTCCCCGCCGTGGCCGCGACTTCGCCGGGATTCAGCACATTCAACGACAGCGCGTTGTTCGGCTGATCCCCCGCCCTGTACGCAACGGGTGTTCCGGCCTTCAACCCGAGTTCATCGGCAACCGGTTTCGTGACTTCCCCCTGCATCCCGAATATCGGTTTTATATCGGGAAGCAGTTTCCCATCAATGCCGTAAGCATCGAGGATAATTCCCGCGACATCATTCTCCGTATAATCCCAGAGTATCCCTTCCGAAAGCCCCGACGGCGTGGTCACCACATCGCCGGTAAGCCGCATGGCGATGTACTCCCCGGGAAGCATCATCTTGTAAATCTTCGCGAAGACTTCCGGCTCGTTCCGCTTTACCCACGCGAGTTTCGACGCCGTGAAATTCCCCGGGAAATTCAGCAGCCGTTTCAGACAGACATCCCTGCCGATTCGCTCCGCCGCTTCCTCCCCGATATCCACCGCGCGGCTGTCGCACCAGATTATCGCGGGACGAAGCACATCCAGCCGCTCATCGACTATAACCAGCCCGTGCATCTGGTACGAGATGCCGATAGCTTCGACATCGTGCAGATTACCGCCCATCTCGTCGCCGATACGCTTAGTCGCATCCTTGACGCATTCCCACCACGTTTGTGGATCCTGCTCAGCCCATCCCGGATGCGGCGCGCGAATCTCCAACTCGACATCAGGCGACGATGCCGATGCAACCTGCCTGCCGCTTTCAATATCGAGCAACGATGCCTTTATCGATGAACTCCCGATGTCATATCCGAGCAGATATCCGATCGATGCACCTCGCGGTTATTTTCCGAGTGCTTCTTTCAACGACTCGCGCGCTGCTTCGATTGTCCGGTCGATGTCGTCATCCGAATGCGCCAGCGACATGAATCCCGCTTCGAATTGCGACGGCGCGATATAAATCCCGCGCTTCAGCATCGCCCTGAAATATCTATTGAACGTCTCGAGGTCGCATAGTTCGGAGATTCCATCGTCGATTGCCGCCTCCCCGGTGAAGAACAGCGAGAACATCGAGCCGACGCGCGTCTGCGTGTAATCCAGATCAAGTTCGGTGAGCACTCCGCCGATGCCGTCCGACAACCGCGCGCTCTTTCGTTCGAGCTCATCATATATCCCCGGCGCGTTCAGATGTATCAACGTGGCGATGCCCGCCGCCATCGCGAGCGGATTCCCCGACAGCGTCCCCGCCTGGTATATCGGCCCGACCGGAGCGATTTCCTCCATCAGCTCGGGGCTCGCGCCGTATGCCCCCACCGGGAGCCCCCCACCGATTATCTTGCCGAGGGTGACGATGTCCGGTGGAATGCCGTACAGCTCCGATGCCCCACCGGGAGCGACCCGGAACCCGGTCATCACTTCGTCGAAAATCAGCAGCGCGCCTTCGAGGCTGCAAATGTCGCGCAGCTCTTCGAGGAATCCCGCCACCGGTGGGATGCATCCGCAATTCCCGATGACCGGCTCGACGATAACGCACGCGATATTGTGCTTGTTCGCTTCGAACGCATCCTCGACGGTCTTGATGTGATTGAACTTGCAGACGATAGTATCGGCGGCGACGTTCGCGGGCACTCCCGGCGACGACGGCGTCCCCAATGTCAGCGCGCCGGAACCGGCTGCGATGAGAAACGCGTCGGCATGGCCGTGGTAGCATCCGGCGAACTTGATTATCTTATCCCGCCCGGTGACCCCGCGCGCGAGACGTATTGCCGACATTGTCGCCTCGGTGCCCGAATTGACGAAGCGCACCATCTCGCATGCCGGGTGCATCTCACATACCAGCTTCGCGAGATGTATCTCCCGCTCGGTCGGCGCGCCGAAGCTCGTGCCCGAATCGGCGGCTTCCTTCACCGCGTCGATGACAAGCTCGTCGGCATGCCCGAGTATCATCGGCCCCCACGAACCGACGTAATCTATATATTCATTCCCGTCGACGTCGACAAGCTTCGAGCCTTTCGCTGCCTTGATGAACGGCGGTGTCCCGCCGACAGCCTTGTATGCCCGCACCGGCGAATTGACCCCGCCGACGAGATATTTCTTCGCCGACGAAAACAGGTCTTTGCTTTTCGCCTCGCTGAATTCGCGCATCATTCACCCTCCGCGAAATACCGCATGCTCGTTTTCTTGAATTCGCGCACGGTTTTGAAAATCTTGTGCCCGTCGCTGTATCCCTTCAACTTACCGGCGAAGCCGTCTATCAACCCGCGAAGCTCATCCTCTTCGCGCGCGTGTATCATCGAAAACAGGTTGCACGGCCATCCGGGATAATCGGGCCGCGAATATAAATGGCTCACCGCGTCGCTCGATGCGAGTATCGCGGCGGCATCGTCCCGTTTCCCTTCCTCGATTTTCCATACGACCATGGCGTTCGCGTTGAATCCCGCCTTGGCGTGACGCACCATCGCGCCGAAGCGCCTTATCAACCCGCTCTCTTTCATCTTCTCGATTCGCGCGCAAATCTCATCCTCGGTCGTATCGAGAAAATCCGCAAGCCCGAGGTACGGTTGGGATGCAAGCGGGATGTCGCCCTGGATGAAAAACAAAATTTCCCTGTCGATTTTATCCATCTCGTTACTCATCTGATGTTCCGAAATGCACCTTTATCTTATATACCTTGTCCGCCGGCATCGAATGAAGCTCCTCGATGCCGTCCCATTGCGAATAATCGTCGATAGCTTCCCGCAGCTTCGACTCGTCCTTCACGATAAGCGTGAACCAGAAATTCAGTTCGCCGTCGCGCTGATATGCATGCGTCACGCCCGGGTTATACCCTATCCCCTTGGCGACCTGTTCGAGCATGTCGGGACGAACCCGGCATCCTACGAGGGTCGAGACATATCCCGCGTTGCGCGAATCCACGCTCGCCCCTATACGACGCACGACGCCGGACTTCTTGAATTCCTCGATCGCCTGGATGACTTTCTTCTCCGATGTATCGAACTCCCGCGCGAGCTCGGCGTACGGCGCTGGAGAAACCGGGAAGTCCGATTGTATTCGCTCGAGCAATTTCGTTTTCCATTCTTTCACTTCGTATCCCTCACCTGTCGCGGAATATAACTGCAGAACGGCTCCTCCCCGAGATAATCGCCCGACATCGCGTACGCGCGCGCGCGGCATCCGCCGCATACGTTGACGAATTCGCACACCCCGCACTTGCCGTGAAGCAGCGAATAATCGCGCAGCGTGTTGAACACTTCGCTCTCATCCCAAATCTTCACGAAATCCAGGCGGGTCTCTCGGATGTCGCCGCATTTCACGGGAAGAAACCCGCATATCTGGACTTCGCCGATGTGCGAGATGAACGCGAAACTTACTCCCCCCATGCACCCGCGGCTGAGCGAACTCATACCGCCGGGATGCGATGATGCATGCCCCGGTGGATGCGATGACGCATGCGGTGACGGATGCCCGCCCGGATGCTGCACCTTCGGCGGCGGGCCGCCCTTCTGCCTGATGATGCGGTGATAATGCGGCGCGCAAGTCGGCTTGAAGAACAGGTCGACTTCCGCCGCTTTCAGTCTCACCCAGTCGAGTGTGCTCTCATATTCTTCCGGCGTAAGCTCCATATCCGCGAGGTCGCTTCCGCGCCCCGTCGGGACAAGCAGGAACGGGTTGAACGCCCTCGCGCCAAGCTCGATCGACAAATCGAGGATGGCGGGAAGCTCATCTACATTCAGCTTCGTAACCGTGGTGTTGATTTGGAACTCCACGCCGTGCCGCTTGCATATTTCGATGCCGCGAAGCGTGCCGTCGAACGCACCCGCCACCCCGCGGAATGCGTCGTGCGATTCGGCGGTCGCGCCGTCGATGGAAAATGACAGCCGCTGGATCCCGCTCGCTTTGATCTTCACGGCGGCGTCATCGTCGATAAGCTGCCCGCATGGCGACATAACCATCCGCAGCCCCAGATCCGCTCCGTAACGCGCGATGAGATACACATCGTCGCGCGCCATCGGCTCGCCGCCCGTGAGGATGATTATCATCGGCTCATTAAACGTGGCGATGTTGTCTAACAGCCGGAATGCTTCTTCGGTTGTAAGTTCGCCCGAGTAATCGCAATCCTCGGCACCCCCGCGGCAATGCTTGCACGCGAGGTGGCACTTGCGCGTTATCTCCCACGCGATAAGCCGGGGGAAGTATTTTCGTCTTGTAGTCAGAATTACCTCTAAATCAACTTCGCAGCGTCCATGGCAAAATAAGTCAAAATCATATCGGCCCCGGCGCGCTTGATTGATGTCAGCGATTCGAGCATCACTCTCTCGCCGTCGAGCCATCCCTTTTCGGCGGCGGCCTTGAGCATCGCGAATTCGCCCGACACATTGTATGCCGCCACCGGTACATCGACCATTTCCTTCACGCGCCATATGATATCGAGATACGGCAGCGCCGGCTTCACCATCACGATATCCGCGCCCTCTTCGAGATCGAGACGCACTTCGCGCAACGCCTCGACCGCGTTCGCCGGGTCCATCTGGTATGTCTTCCTGTCGCCGAATGCCGGGGCGCTGTCGGCGGCTTCGCGGAACGGCCCGTAAAACGCCGATGCGTACTTCGCGGCATACGACATTATCGCCGTATCCTCGAACCCCCGCCCGTCGAGCGCGTCGCGTATCGCGCCCACGCGCCCGTCCATCATATCCGACGGCGCCACCATATCGACCCCGCATTCCGCGCCGGTCACCGCGATGGCCCCGAGGCGGTCGAGCGTCGGGTCGTTCAATATTTTTTCTCCCTCGATGATCCCGCAATGCCCATGCGATGTATATTCGCACAGGCATATGTCGATGATGACCGCCATGCCCGGTATCGCTTTTTTAATCTCCCTCACCGCGCGCATTACCGGCGTGCCCGGTTCGGATGCCTCGGAGCCCACGGGGTCTTTCTTCTCCGGGATGCCGAATAATATCACCGCCGGAATTCCAAGCGAATCGGCCTTGCGGCATTCCTCGACTATCTCATCGACCGACAGATGATAGTTGCCGGGCATCGATGAAATCTCCTTCCGCACTTTCGTGCCGGGTACCGCGAACAGCGGCAGGATGAAATCATCGACACTCAGTTTCGTCTCGCGCACCATCCGCCTGATGGCGTCGCTCTTCCTCAGCCGCCTTGGTCGCTCTATCGGGTAACTCATAGCCGGTCCTCCGGGTTGAAACGTTCCCCCGCGATTTCCTCATCCGTCAAATAACACGCCGGGTCGACTCCCCATAGCTCGCTGCTAACACCTTCGCCGCGCGCCCGGAAATTACCGCCGCACACGTAGAGGAAACGGCAGTCGGCGCATCGCCCGGTCACGTGCGGATATTTATCCTTGAATTGCGCCATTATTTCATTCGACTTGTCCGTCCAAATTTCATCGAACCCCCGCGCCTTCACGTTGCCGAACGAACGGTACCGCGAGAACTGGTCGGCGTAGACCTCGCCGTCCCACGATATGCACCCGATGCCGTTCCCCGATGAATTGCCGCCGTTCATGAGCATCAAGCGCATCGCGTCGCTCGCGCGCGGATGCCCTTCACGAAGCATGCGCAGATACAGATACGGCCCGTCGGCGTGGTTGTCGACGGTGAGCACTTCGGCTTCGAATCCCGATTCATGCATCTTCACGGTACGGTCGATTATCCGGTCGACGACTTGGCGCGTCTCGATGTGGTTCAAATCTTCTTCCTGGAGCTTCGAGCCTCGCCCGGAATAGACGAGATGGTAGAAACATATTCGCGGGATCCTCTCGCTTACCATCAAATCGAAGATGCCGTCTATTTCCGATGCGTTGCGGCGGTTCATCGTGAATCGCAGCCCGGCCTTGATGCCGTGCCGCATGGTGCGACGTATGCCGTCGAGCGCCATGTCGAACGCGCCCTCTTTCCCGCGGAACGCGTCGTTCACTTCGCGAAGCCCGTCGAGGCTTACGCCGATATAACTCAACCCGATATCCTTCGACGCCGCGAGGAATTCGTCCGTGAGCATCGTGCCGTTCGTGCTGATGACAACCCGCAGCCCGGCATCCTTCGAATAACGCATCAGCTCGACGAGGTCCTTCCGCATCAACGGCTCGCCGCCGGAAAAAAGT
Source organism: uncultured Planctomycetota bacterium (assembly GCA_964608735.1). Taxonomy (GTDB): domain Bacteria; phylum JAJVIF01; class JAJVIF01; order JAPKYR01; family CAZSPL01; genus CAZSPL01. The sequence continues at coordinate 15,275 of CAZSPL010000050.1, forward strand.
ATCACCGGCGCCCCGAGACGCGCGAGGGAATCTATCATCGACTTCGCTTCATCCGTCGTAAGCTCGTCCGGATATTCCGCATCCGCCGACGACGAATAGCAGTGCACGCATTTCAGGTTGCATCGCCGCGTGCAGTTGTATACCACCACCGGTTTCTTCTCTTTCGCGAACTGCACCATGTGCGATGGAAGCTGCCTGCCGCCGCGCTCATAACGAAGCACATCACCCGGCTCGACGGTTCCGCAATATAATTTCGATATTCCAATCATCGTTTATCTTCGACGGCATCGGCGATGATGGCATCCACCAAACCGTCTATGTCACTCCTCTCTGCTTCGCGCTTAACGCGTCCGCCCAATTCACGTATCTTCTCGCTCGTCACCGGGCCTATTGAAATGAAGCTCGACTCGTTCGAAAGCCCGATGAATTTCTCCTTCCCGACAATACCCGCAAGATTCTCGGTGGTCGATGACGACGCGAATGTAAAATAATCAACCGGTTCTCCGGTTATCCGTTTCAATGTATCCTCATCGGGCGATGCCGGCACCGTCCTGTATACATTGAGCTCCACGCACTCCATACCGATATTCGAAAGCCCGTCCGGTAATTCCCGCGACGCGATATCCGCCCTCGGAAGCAGCGCCCTGCGTCCGCGCCCGGATTCCTCGAGCGCTTCGAACGCCGCGAGAAGTCCCGCCGATGTGAACCGCTCCGGCACGAGATCCGCTTTCAGCCCATGTTCGGCGAGGGCGTCCGATGTCGCGCCACCTATCGCGGCTATCTTCACTCCCGCGAACGCCCGCGCATCGAGATTCAGCCGCGCGAGGTTATCGAAGAATGATGAAACCGCGTTCTGCGATGTGAAAAATATCCAGTCGAATTCCGAAAGCGATTTCAATATCTTAAGTTTATCTTTTGCCAATTCTATCGGTTCGATGGAAATTGTCGGAAGCTCTATCACTATCGCCCCGAGCGCGTGAAGCTTGCTTGAAAGCTTCGATGCCTGCGCCCGCGAACGCGTGACCACCACCGATTTCCCAAACAGCGGCGATGTCTCATACCATTTCATCTCATCGCGGAATCTGCACACTTCGCCGATGCATATTATCGCGGGCGGCTCGATGCCCTCCTCCCCGGCGACGCGCGCGATGTCCTTCAGTTCGCCGGTCGCGGTACGCTGATACGGCGTGCAGCCCCTGTGTATAACCGCGCACGGCGTTGCGGGATCCTTCCCATGCTTCATCAATTCCCGGGCGATCTTCGCAAGGTTCTCCACGCCCATGAAAAATATAAGCGTACCCTGCACCTTCGCCAGCGCTTCGAAATCTATCTGCGATTCATCCTTCGTCGGATCCTCGTGCCCCGTTATCATGTGAAGGCTTGTCGCGACGCCGCGCTGTGTCACCGGGATCCCGGCGTACACCGGCACCGCCGCGCCCGACGACACCCCGCATACTATCTCGAACCTGATGCCCGCTTCGCGCAGCGCCAGCGCTTCCTCGCCGCCGCGCCCGAAGATGAACGGGTCGCCCCCCTTAAGCCGCACGACCTTCTTCCCCTCATTCCCGAGTCTTATGAGCATCTCGTTGATGTCTTCCTGCGGATACGAATGCTGCCCCGCGCGCTTGCCCGCATAATGAAGCTCCGCCTTCTCCGATGCATATGACAGTATCCCGTCCGGTATCAGGCTGTCGTAAACCACCGCGGCCGCTTCGGACAGGAGTTCCTTCGCTCGAAGCGTGACTAAGCCCAGGTCGCCGGGACCGGCTCCGACGAGATATACGATTCCATCAGCACGCATCGCGCAACGCCTCCTCGAAAAATGCACCCGACCCCGGGGAGTTCCTTATTTCATCCGCCATCCGCAACCCGATGCCTTCTGCATCGTTCATCTCGACGCCGAGCTTCCGCCGTATCACACACGACCCGTCGCACGTCCCGGCGAATGCGTGGAACATCGCCCGCCCATTCTCAAAATGCATATACCCCCCGACAGGCGCATGGCATCCGCCGCCGATTGCCGCGAGGAATACGCGCTCCTCGGTGCAGGCGATGTATGTCATCTCATCATTGAGCGGCTTGACCAGTTCGCTTATCCGTTCATCGTTTTTGCGTATCTCTATCCCCAGCGCGCCCTGTCCCACGGCGGGTACGAATTGTTCGATGTCGAGATATTCCGTTATCTCGCCTTCCATGCCCATCCTGCGAAGCCCCGCCTCGGCGAGGATGACGGCGTCGTATTCCCCTCGCCTCAACTTCTCGATTCTCGTCGGCACATTGCCCCGGCATTCGCGTATCTCGAACCCGCGCTTCTCGGCGGCGATAATTCCCCTGCGGCGCGCCGATGATGTGCCTATCACCGCCCCGTCGGGAAGCTTCGCGAAAACCGCCCCGCCACGGCTGATGAGGGCATCGCGCGCGCCTTCGCGTTTCGGTATCGCGCCGATTTCAAGCTCCGGATGAAGCTCCGTCTGCAAGTCCTTCAGCGAATGCACCGCCATATCCGCGCGACCGCCGGCGAGCGCGTTCTCTATCTCGCGTACGAAAATCCCCATCGCGCCGACCTGCGCGAACGGCGCCGATTGAACCTTATCCCCTGCGGTCTTGATAACTTCTATGCTGAATTCAATCCCGCGATGCAGCTCCGCGAGACGTCCGGCGACCCATTCCGCCTGGATGAGCGCGAGTTTGCTGCCCCGGGTTGCGATGACCACTCTCTCAGCCAACGTCCCCCCCGCGGGTCTCCTCATCGCCATCCGGTTCGATATGGGAATTCCGCCACTTCATGAGTTCCCGGGCGGCGGCGGGATCCTGCAACCCGAACAAATTACGCGCGATGATGCACTTCATCTCCTGGCTCTGGTGCCCGTGTATGCATCCCCGACCCTCCTCGAACATCTCGCACGTCTCGCATTTCTTCACGCCCGCCTCCAGCTCGCATCCCTTAAGATTGATCGTCGGCTCGTGGAGTATCTTGTTCACCAAATCGTGCGTTATCCCGTCGGCGATCTTCTGCTCCCTCGGACTCAGCTTCCCGCGCCACTTATCGAGCGTGCCGTCGCGCAATTCCTCGAACTTCGAGCGCAGGTCTTCGATTGTGCGCTGCGCCCTCAATGAATCGCTCCAGCCTATGAATCGCGCCGTCTCCTCGGTGATAATACGCTCCACCTTCGGGATCTCCCTCTCGCGCCTGCCGAGTTGTTCCTTCACGAATGCCTGCAAATCGTCGATGTGATAGACGATCACGCCGGACATGCGATCGATTCCCGGCTCGATGTCGCGCGGTACTCCGAGATCGATGAGCAGCGGATTCATTCCCCGCCTGCGCTTGAGCATACCGCGAGTGATCGTATATTCATCGGCCCCGACGGCTGAAATCACCAGATGGAACCGCGGTACGTCCGCCGCGTATTCATCGAACGCCAGCACGCTTCCCCCGAGCGCCGATGCAAGCTCCCCGGCCTTCGACGCGGTACGGTTCGTCACGACGAGCTTCTCGATTCCCGCCCCCACGAGATGACGCGCCACCAACTGCCCCGTTTCCCCC